>JBBPIG010000006.1:150758-155711 GCA_038040445.1 Acidobacteriota bacterium
AATTCGGCGATCGACCAGTCCTCTCGATATGTGGTGTTCTTTGCAGTTGCGGTTATCCGAACATAACGCGCCAGAATCGCGGGAAACTCCGCTCGGCTTTCACCGCGCTCGCCGGGTCCTTCGAATGCAGTCATCCAGGGTCCGGAAAGCGATTCAGCGACTTCAATTTTATACGTTCCCGGATAGTGAGTCGCCCACGGCCCAAACTCTTGCTTGACACCGATAATGTTCTGCAAGCCACCCGCGTCTATTGTGACGCTCATGCCAACGTAGTCGGTCTTGCCGGAGGTCGCTCGCGTATCGGTCTTTCCATCATTGGCATTCAGTATATCGAGCAACTCACCCGACACACCGGCTGGTCTGACTGTACGCGACTGCACCGTCTGCTGCGCCAGCGTTCTGACGCCTCCCGGCAACATGCCGATAATGACGGTCAGGCACGCGGTCAACGCGAAAGGTTTTGCTTGTGAAATCATTGTCGCACACCCCCTTGTTCGACCAGTTTCTACATCTGCGATGGTGCGAACCGGTACGACGTTGCATGAAATGACGCCGTGGAAACCGAGCCCCATGATCTAGTCTTGCGCAGATGCTCAACGAGCGCAAGACAACGGATTAGCTGGCGGCTCAACACGAGAGCCATGAGTCTCCTGTCGCGAGCTCGTTGAGATCATCTTCTTTGAACGCGTTGAAAGTAACAGTCAAGAGGGCTAAAGTTAGCCGTTATCCTAGGGTTGGGTTCGGAGGTACACATTTTGATCTCAGATACTTTCTCCCATTACCGCATAGTTAAGAAGCTCGCAGCAGGTTTAGTAGGTGAGTGAAGTCAATCTCGCCAATGACATCAAACTCAAGCGCAAGGCCGGTGTATAGTCGGCAAAGCCCGAGTCGAAAGGAGTGCGAACAAGGTGTTGGCCCAGCGCATTGTTTCGGAACTCGAAAGCAAGACAGAGCCCAACCTCGAACATGACAGTTCAACGAATTACCTGATCCGTCGCTATCGCAAGCTCAAGGAAACTTAATGATGTCCAGCTCCCAATCTCCGGATCCACTCAAGGACCCATCCGCTCACACTATCGTTGCGGGGGACCTCGCGGCTGTCTTTTTGCCCGGCCACGGTATGCTCGGCGCCTCGCTTCGCCACCGGAACATGGAGATCCTGCGGCGCATTGAAGACCTCCAGGCCGCCGCAGCTAAGGGTAGCACCGCCGGAATTCCGTTACTTCATCCATGGGCGAACCGCCTCGCGGGTTCCCAATATCGCGCTGCGGGGCGAGAGGTGAACCTCGATACGTCGTCGCCGCTTCTTCACCTCGATGAACATGGCCTCCCGATGCACGGCGTGCCCTGGGCGCTGCTCACCTGGAAGGTGACCGAAGCGACACAAGACGCCCTCGCGGCCCGGCTCGAATGGGACAGCAGCGACCTCCTTGCAATCTTCCCATTCCGTCACCGGCTTGAGATTACTGCAAGGCTTCGCCCTGATGGACTCGTGTTGGAGACGACGCTGGCAGCGGGTTCCGATGGCCCAGTCCCGGTGAGCTACGGCTTCCATCCTTATTTCGGACTGCCTGAGCTTCCGCGCGCGCAGTGGCGGCTTGAGTTGCCGGCAATGCGGAGGCTGGTGCTCGACGGCCGCGGGATCCCGACCGGCGAGGAAGAAGCCTTCGACGGGTTCGACGCGCAGCTCGGCGAAAGCAATTTCGACGATTGCTTCGCCCTCATCGCCGGGAGCACGTCGTTCTCTCTCTCTGGCGCCGGTCGTCGAATCACGGTCGAGTTCCTCGCAGGTTACCCGTACGCGCAAATCTTCGCGCCAAAGGGCAAGGATTACGTCGCGCTGGAGCCGATGACCGCGCCGACGAGCGCACTCACCACCGGCCGCGGGCTGCATCTCGTGGAGCCGGGCGGTGAGTTCCGGTCGGCATTTCGAATCCGTGTCGATCGACTCTAGTAATACCGTTAGGCTGGCAACCCTAAAGACGCGACCTCCGCTAAAGCGCGTCTTCTTCTCTGCGACTGAAGTACAATTTAAGCCAGAGGAGGGGCAGACAAGTTTCAATCCGCTAAAGCGCGTCTTCTTCTCTGCGACCAGACACTTCAAGCGCATCTTCGGATGGACAACTGTTTCAATCCGCTAAAGCGCGTCTTCTTCTCTGCGACATGAAGGTGACGATGAGCGCTGGCACGTTTCAGATGTTTCAATCCGCTAAAGCGCGTCTTCTTCTCTGCGACTGGGGCTAGTTCTCCTCGCCCGGTGCGTTGGCCTCGTCTAGGGGCGTTGGGTCGTTTCAATCCGCTAAAGCGCGTCTTCTTCTCTGCGACCCCTACTTGGGAGATAAAGGTCAAGGGATTGCCATGTTTCAATCCGCTAAAGCGCGTCTTCTTCTCTGCGACAGAGATGAAGACAGAACCGGCTGCAACGAAGTTAGAGTTTCAATCCGCTAAAGCGCGTCTTCTTCTCTGCGACACGATGCATTCACGTGGAAGTCCTGCTGTTCAATACGTTTCAATCCGCTAAAGCGCGTCTTCTTCTCTGCGACCTCGGAGATTTGTTGGATAGTGAGCACTATCTCCTCGTTTCAATCCGCTAAAGCGCGTCTTCTTCTCTGCGACGTGGAGAAAGCTTGAGCGGTCGCAAGACGGCTCGATGTTTCAATCCGCTAAAGCGCGTCTTCTTCTCTGCGACAGCGCCTGTTTTTGCATGTTGCAGAGCCTTTCCTCAAGTTTCAATCCGCTAAAGCGCGTCTTCTTCTCTGCGACACTCGGTTAGCACTCTGCGATTACAGTGGACTGCTGTTTCAATCCGCTAAAGCGCGTCTTCTTCTCTGCGACGCCCATTTTTCAGGAGCGCATCCGGCAATGCTTAGGTTTCAATCCGCTAAAGCGCGTCTTCTTCTCTGCGACTAAGATCGACGATCTGACCAAAAAGGTCGGCGATCCGTTTCAATCCGCTAAAGCGCGTCTTCTTCTCTGCGACGAGAATTTGGCCGGGCCGCGGACTTACGGAAGAGAGTTTCAATCCGCTAAAGCGCGTCTTCTTCTCTGCGACAGCCCAACCATGTGAACCAGACGCTCAACCAAACCATGTTTCAATCCGCTAAAGCGCGTCTTCTTCTCTGCGACGCCGCCATCGTAGCGACCCGTACACCTAATATGCTGGTTTCAATCCGCTAAAGCGCGTCTTCTTCTCTGCGACAGGGTCACGATTCAGGGGTAATGTTCGCCGCCGTTGTTTCAATCCGCTAAAGCGCGTCTTCTTCTCTGCGACTCAAGATGCTCATAAGACGTGGCACCTGAGCCCGGGTTTCAATCCGCTAAAGCGCGTCTTCTTCTCTGCGACTCGGCCAGAAGGATTTCTACAGAGGAATCTCCTCCGTTTCAATCCGCTAAAGCGCGTCTTCTTCTCTGCGACTGTTCAGAAAGTGTCTTTAGCCCTTCGGGGTTCGTGTTTCAATCCGCTAAAGCGCGTCTTCTTCTCTGCGACAGGATCGTATGATCCTAATGACCCGGAGTTCTGGGTTTCAATCCGCTAAAGCGCGTCTTCTTCTCTGCGACTTCGGTGATCAACTTCGGCAAGGAAGCGAAGTTGGCAAGTTTCAATCCGCTAAAGCGCGTCTTCTTCTCTGCGACAAGCACGAAAAGGAAATGTCGGATTACGACAGGTTGTTTCAATCCGCTAAAGCGCGTCTTCTTCTCTGCGACGCTGTCATCTATAGCCTGTTTAGCAGGGATAGATAGGTTTCAATCCGCTAAAGCGCGTCTTCTTCTCTGCGACAAGCCGTATATCAAAGACGGTGACCTCCTGTACTCAGTTTCAATCCGCTAAAGCGCGTCTTCTTCTCTGCGACGTCTTTGCGCTTCCAACAACGGCGATTTTTGTCCTGTTTCAATCCGCTAAAGCGCGTCTTCTTCTCTGCGACGAGATCATTTCCGGCGGCACAGACAATCACCTGATGTTTCAATCCGCTAAAGCGCGTCTTCTTCTCTGCGACACGAACACAGAGAGCTGTATCCGTCAGCACAGCCAGTTTCAATCCGCTAAAGCGCGTCTTCTTCTCTGCGACTTGTATCCAGATCAGCAACGAAGGAGAGTCTCTATGTTTCAATCCGCTAAAGCGCGTCTTCTTCTCTGCGACGTATGGCAAATACACGTAGACGTAGGACAGAGCCGTGTTTCAATCCGCTAAAGCGCGTCTTCTTCTCTGCGACGAACGCCGGGGTGATTTACCATCCCGACCCCACTCAGTTTCAATCCGCTAAAGCGCGTCTTCTTCTCTGCGACGTCATCCGAACCGGGCTCTGGCCGTTAAAGGGGCAAGTTTCAATCCGCTAAAGCGCGTCTTCTTCTCTGCGACGTAGGCGCCTATTATCATTAATATCGGGGGATTTAAGTTTCAATCCGCTAAAGCGCGTCTTCTTCTCTGCGACGTCATTTGCACGCCACACCTTGGAGCCAGCACGCACGTTTCAATCCGCTAAAGCGCGTCTTCTTCTCTGCGACACTGCCAACCCCCTATGGAAAACTGGGGCGAAGGTGTTTCAATCCGCTAAAGCGCGTCTTCTTCTCTGCGACATCCACGAGCTGAAATACAAAGCCAACGATATCCGTGTTTCAATCCGCTAAAGCGCGTCTTCTTCTCTGCGACCTAATAGTTGCCGCGGACTTGCTTGAAATGATGCTGTTTCAATCCGCTAAAGCGCGTCTTCTTCTCTGCGACCTTGTACATGAAGCTCCTCGTAGTAAGCTGAGTCGTTTCAATCCGCTAAAGCGCGTCTTCTTCTCTGCGACGGGATGGGAAGGCGGCGCTTGTCCTAAAAGCGCTGGTTTCAATCCGCTAAAGCGCGTCTTCTTCTCTGCGACACCTCATCAACACTGAGGTGCTGCTGGCGGCCAAGTTTCAATCCGCTAAAGCGCGTCTTCTTCTCTGCGACACCTCATCAACACTGAGG
>JBBPIG010000006.1:155811-281293 GCA_038040445.1 Acidobacteriota bacterium
TGCTGCTGGCGGCCAAGTTTCAATCCGCTAAAGCGCGTCTTCTTCTCTGCGACACGCGTTTTCGCTACCACAAGTTTCGGGTGATCTGGTTTCAATCCGCTAAAGCGCGTCTTCTTCTCTGCGACTGGCTCGACATCCTCGACAAGAACGAGAGCAGCGTCGTTTCAATCCGCTAAAGCGCGTCTTCTTCTCTGCGACGTGCGAAGTAGAGAGACAATCAATACACAACAAAGGGTTTCAATCCGCTAAAGCGCGTCTTCTTCTCTGCGACCTGCCCAAAGAAAGCTCGGCTGAAATAGTAGTGGAACAGTTTCAATCCGCTAAAGCGCGTCTTCTTCTCTGCGACGTCAGGCTAAATGATTTGCTCGATATTTAACGAGTTTCAATCCGCTAAAGCGCGTCTTCTTCTCTGCGACCGAGACCATTGGCCAGCACGAGAAAAATGTCACAGCGTTTCAATCCGCTAAAGCGCGTCTTCTTCTCTGCGACTTATATTGGGGTACATAATCATCAACGACAAGTGGGGTTTCAATCCGCTAAAGCGCGTCTTCTTCTCTGCGACTGAAACTGTATTGTTTTCCTCATCACGCCGGAGGAAGTTTCAATCCGCTAAAGCGCGTCTTCTTCTCTGCGACCCGCCCAACGCGATGTCCCTGCTCGATGTTCGTGAAGTTTCAATCCGCTAAAGCGCGTCTTCTTCTCTGCGACAAAATGAGAACCGATCGGCTCTCACAATGGGCAACAGTTTCAATCCGCTAAAGCGCGTCTTCTTCTCTGCGACTTGTGTTTCATGGCCGAGGTGGGGATTTTCGTGCAGTTTCAATCCGCTAAAGCGCGTCTTCTTCTCTGCGACGTCCCAAGGGTCTGAGCTGTGCTGACGGAACAGCAGTTTCAATCCGCTAAAGCGCGTCTTCTTCTCTGCGACGACCTTTTGTGAAAGCGTTTTAAAGTGTGCTCGCAAGTTTCAATCCGCTAAAGCGCGTCTTCTTCTCTGCGACACGGCGAATCAAGACCAGATCAAGCAGATATAGTGGTTTCAATCCGCTAAAGCGCGTCTTCTTCTCTGCGACGTTAAAATCTTTATGAGTACACCAATCAATCAACAAGTTTCAATCCGCTAAAGCGCGTCTTCTTCTCTGCGACAGTACGATCGGACTGGGAGGCAGCGTTGAAGCGAGCGTTTCAATCCGCTAAAGCGCGTCTTCTTCTCTGCGACACCAAATATTCAACCCGCCGACGACGACTACTAGTAGTTTCAATCCGCTAAAGCGCGTCTTCTTCTCTGCGACTTGCAAATCAGTCGCGAGACAGTTAACAAGCATCTCGTTTCAATCCGCTAAAGCGCGTCTTCTTCTCTGCGACGCGAGCTTCAGCGACTATCTTACTGGTAAACGTTCGGTTTCAATCCGCTAAAGCGCGTCTTCTTCTCTGCGACCGACGCAGTGGCAAAGGCATGGGTTCAACTCGAGAAGTTTCAATCCGCTAAAGCGCGTCTTCTTCTCTGCGACATCCCAATCTGCGCGTCGGCTTTCTTTGTTGTGGTGTTTCAATCCGCTAAAGCGCGTCTTCTTCTCTGCGACTTGCGGACCGCTTGAGACATGTGCGGCGTTGGGGAGGTTTCAATCCGCTAAAGCGCGTCTTCTTCTCTGCGACTCCGCAATCCAGCGTAGCACGGTGGCGATGCAGCGGTTTCAATCCGCTAAAGCGCGTCTTCTTCTCTGCGACGTAGTGCTACTTGTATCTGCCGTAGTGTTTTTTTTGAGTTTCAATCCGCTAAAGCGCGTCTTCTTCTCTGCGACATCCCAAATCGAGACCGAGAACAGGACCTCGCGTTGGTTTCAATCCGCTAAAGCGCGTCTTCTTCTCTGCGACTTAACTTTGGAAAGCGGTGAAGTTGTGGTTTTTTTGGTTTCAATCCGCTAAAGCGCGTCTTCTTCTCTGCGACACATCCATGCCCAGGTCTTAAAACAGATCTTCGATCGTTTCAATCCGCTAAAGCGCGTCTTCTTCTCTGCGACGGCTTGGACTTCGACGGAGATCGGCAGCAACTCGAGGTTTCAATCCGCTAAAGCGCGTCTTCTTCTCTGCGACTGAACAATTCAGTAGAGAACAGCGTCATCACCACGTTTCAATCCGCTAAAGCGCGTCTTCTTCTCTGCGACGACAACGGCACCCCTCTAAATGTAAATGGCGACATCGTTTCAATCCGCTAAAGCGCGTCTTCTTCTCTGCGACACGACAGCCGCTACGCGCAACTCGATCACATCCACGTTTCAATCCGCTAAAGCGCGTCTTCTTCTCTGCGACAGCAACATCGCGTCGGACTTAAAGATCCGGGGGATGTTTCAATCCGCTAAAGCGCGTCTTCTTCTCTGCGACTAAGGAGCGAATGATGAACATTCAAGATAACACTAGTTTCAATCCGCTAAAGCGCGTCTTCTTCTCTGCGACCTGCCCAACTATTAGGACCACCCCAGAAGGCTAAGTTTCAATCCGCTAAAGCGCGTCTTCTTCTCTGCGACGACACTCTATGGCCGTAGAGTGTCGGCCACCTTCTCGTTTCAATCCGCTAAAGCGCGTCTTCTTCTCTGCGACGCAACCAGCCACTCGCCCGCTCGCCCGTGTCCCCATGTTTCAATCCGCTAAAGCGCGTCTTCTTCTCTGCGACACATACACCCTCCTCCCATCCTCTCGCGCCGTAGCGTTTCAATCCGCTAAAGCGCGTCTTCTTCTCTGCGACTTGACGTGGCGAGCGACCTCGCGGCTGCGCACAAAGTTTCAATCCGCTAAAGCGCGTCTTCTTCTCTGCGACACAAATGCACTAACTGTGGCAGCGCCAGGCCTGATGGTTTCAATCCGCTAAAGCGCGTCTTCTTCTCTGCGACTGCAAAATCTAGTTGGTCCGGCCCTAATCTTAAGGTTTCAATCCGCTAAAGCGCGTCTTCTTCTCTGCGACCAAACATTTCCTCGGCATTGCCGTTAAACTCAATTCGTTTCAATCCGCTAAAGCGCGTCTTCTTCTCTGCGACCGCCCCAAAGCCAGCGGTGGTCCATCGCTTTCGTGTTTCAATCCGCTAAAGCGCGTCTTCTTCTCTGCGACGTTGTCACGAAAGACGACAAGCCGGTCGAAGCCGACGTTTCAATCCGCTAAAGCGCGTCTTCTTCTCTGCGACGCTCTATAACAGTAAAGCCTGTGAATCGAGAGCCGAAGTTTCAATCCGCTAAAGCGCGTCTTCTTCTCTGCGACCCATGCGAGCTAAGAACAACAACTCGAAGCAGGATCGTTTCAATCCGCTAAAGCGCGTCTTCTTCTCTGCGACTGGGAGGGTGGCGTTAGCGCGCAACCAGTCTGCTCGTTTCAATCCGCTAAAGCGCGTCTTCTTCTCTGCGACCAGTCCACGTACCTCTGGAAGGCAACGAGGGTCTTGTTTCAATCCGCTAAAGCCCGTCTTCTTCTCTGCGACAGGTCATTCTTTCCCTTAAGAAGCTTGCTAGTATAGTTTCAATCCGCTAAAGCGCGTCTTCTTCTCTGCGACAGGTGAATATGGCTTGCAACGGATTCAGTTGCATGTGTTTCAATCCGCTAAAGCGCGTCTTCTTCTCTGCGACTGAGAAAACGAAACACGTGTGAAGCAGAAGAGACAGTTTCAATCCGCTAAAGCGCGTCTTCTTCTCTGCGACATGGTTGTTCTGCCATTTAAAATAAAAGAACTTGCTGTTTCAATCCGCTAAAGCGCGTCTTCTTCTCTGCGACCGCCGGGTCGTGGGAGGAGTGGGTGCAAGAACCCAGTTTCAATCCGCTAAAGCGCGTCTTCTTCTCTGCGACATATGCCATGAGTCGGGTTTAGTGTTGCTGGTAAGTTTCAATCCGCTAAAGCGCGTCTTCTTCTCTGCGACGAAGGAGAGTCTTCGCACTGGCAACCCGGTCGATCTGTTTCAATCCGCTAAAGCGCGTCTTCTTCTCTGCGACAAAGGACTGTATCAGGATGCTTGTTGTGGGCTATCGTTTCAATCCGCTAAAGCGCGTCTTCTTCTCTGCGACAGCAAGAAACTGAAAGAGCACGGTGAAACACTCGAGTTTCAATCCGCTAAAGCGCGTCTTCTTCTCTGCGACAGCTCCGATCGATACGTAGTAACGGGGAAACCAGGGTTTCAATCCGCTAAAGCGCGTCTTCTTCTCTGCGACAGGAGCTTGCACTTCTCAACTACCCGAACGGTGGTGTTTCAATCCGCTAAAGCGCGTCTTCTTCTCTGCGACATGGCGAGTAGTCAACAATCAACCAGGAGGGAAAAGTTTCAATCCGCTAAAGCGCGTCTTCTTCTCTGCGACGACCGTGCCACTGCTCGAACGATGAGTAGCTACCAGTTTCAATCCGCTAAAGCGCGTCTTCTTCTCTGCGACATAATCCCTAGTTCGTATGAGCTAGGTCCGGCGAAAGTTTCAATCCGCTAAAGCGCGTCTTCTTCTCTGCGACCCGCCCGTGACTTTACGGATCAATCACAATTGGCCGGTTTCAATCCGCTAAAGCGCGTCTTCTTCTCTGCGACGTAAGCAGCTTAACAACTTAGTTTGAAACGAGGTGGTTTCAATCCGCTAAAGCGCGTCTTCTTCTCTGCGACGGACAGGACCTCGCCAGCGCAGCGATCATCCCCCTCGTTTCAATCCGCTAAAGCGCGTCTTCTTCTCTGCGACCTGACCCGAGCAAAGGAGATTCTCGATGAAACGAGTTTCAATCCGCTAAAGCGCGTCTTCTTCTCTGCGACACGATCAGAAGCTGGAGCTGGGTCAAGCCAACTGGGTTTCAATCCGCTAAAGCGCGTCTTCTTCTCTGCGACGGAGACGAAAATTATTATGAATACAGATGACGAAGACGTTTCAATCCGCTAAAGCGCGTCTTCTTCTCTGCGACACCACGAGCGTCAGTCCCTTGACCCCACTGGAGTCGTTTCAATCCGCTAAAGCGCGTCTTCTTCTCTGCGACGCCGCAAACGACACAACAATGGATTAAGGATAATCCGTTTCAATCCGCTAAAGCGCGTCTTCTTCTCTGCGACATGATTGGAATTCCGCCTACTATTCCCGCAAGATTGGTTTCAATCCGCTAAAGCGCGTCTTCTTCTCTGCGACAGGGTAGAATTATAGGAGACACCTATGATGGCTACGTTTCAATCCGCTAAAGCGCGTCTTCTTCTCTGCGACAAGCCTAGCGTGACGCGGCCGTCTCAGCCGAACTGTTTCAATCCGCTAAAGCGCGTCTTCTTCTCTGCGACGCGAGGTACGGATGGCTTGTGGCGTCCAAAGTAAGGTTTCAATCCGCTAAAGCGCGTCTTCTTCTCTGCGACCAGATCAACAAGATTGGACTCAACCGCGGCGGATACGTTTCAATCCGCTAAAGCGCGTCTTCTTCTCTGCGACTACTTTAAAACATAGCGCCCTGATAGACGGCGCGAGTTTCAATCCGCTAAAGCGCGTCTTCTTCTCTGCGACGTCCACATGTTTTGGTGAACGGAGGTAAGGATGTCGTTTCAATCCGCTAAAGCGCGTCTTCTTCTCTGCGACAAGACGAGGGGTGGATATTAGTCAAAGGTGATAAGGTTTCAATCCGCTAAAGCGCGTCTTCTTCTCTGCGACTGGAAAAGCCAGGAGGGCGTTGACTACATTAAGAAGTTTCAATCCGCTAAAGCGCGTCTTCTTCTCTGCGACTGGCCAAGGTCCCACCGGACTGGCCGGGCGAGCTGCGTTTCAATCCGCTAAAGCGCGTCTTCTTCTCTGCGACATGACTGGACATCTGTTCAATACAGCCTCCCGTATTGTTTCAATCCGCTAAAGCGCGTCTTCTTCTCTGCGACAAACTAAGGGGCTTTATGCCTTATTGGGTAGGAGGTTTCAATCCGCTAAAGCGCGTCTTCTTCTCTGCGACAAAGTGAGGTTTGCAACATCATGAGGATACTCACTGTTTCAATCCGCTAAAGCGCGTCTTCTTCTCTGCGACATATCTGGGAGGTTTTGAGAGCAAAAGGGATCTAGAGTTTCAATCCGCTAAAGCGCGTCTTCTTCTCTGCGACACCAAGGAGCTCGATCGGCCTTAACTTCTGGGAACGGTTTCAATCCGCTAAAGCGCGTCTTCTTCTCTGCGACGAAGCCTTTATCAGAGGGATGCCTGACTACAAAAGCGTTTCAATCCGCTAAAGCGCGTCTTCTTCTCTGCGACGAACTTGGCCCGGAAGACAGAGAAGGGGAATCTGAAGTTTCAATCCGCTAAAGCGCGTCTTCTTCTCTGCGACAGCAGATCAAACAGACGGTGGGGTCGCCCCTTGTCGTTTCAATCCGCTAAAGCGCGTCTTCTTCTCTGCGACTAGAACAGCATTACGGCAAAGGCTACGAGTTCGGCGTTTCAATCCGCTAAAGCGCGTCTTCTTCTCTGCGACGCGAGAAGCCTGACCAGATGGAGCGGATACGTCCGTTGTTTCAATCCGCTAAAGCGCGTCTTCTTCTCTGCGACGGCATCATCACTTGTGTGTGGATGGTGCAGAACAGTTTCAATCCGCTAAAGCGCGTCTTCTTCTCTGCGACATGGTGACAGCTCTTGCCTCGGCCAGTTGGTTTCTTGTTTCAATCCGCTAAAGCGCGTCTTCTTCTCTGCGACGACGTTAAATGGACCCAATGTTGGTCTTGCTGGTGTTTCAATCCGCTAAAGCGCGTCTTCTTCTCTGCGACCGACCCAAGCTTTGTCAAAATAGCACGAACGATGGGTTTCAATCCGCTAAAGCGCGTCTTCTTCTCTGCGACGTCAATCCGTCAAAGTTGGCCCTCACACCATTTACGTTTCAATCCGCTAAAGCGCGTCTTCTTCTCTGCGACTTCATGGTCAACGATAGGTTGGCCTGGTTGTGGGATGTTTCAATCCGCTAAAGCGCGTCTTCTTCTCTGCGACGAGATCGAAACCGGGGACTCAGTCCAGCTTACTCTGTTTCAATCCGCTAAAGCGCGTCTTCTTCTCTGCGACGTTGTGGAATAGCGTCCTGGCGGCTGGTGAATGATGTGTTTCAATCCGCTAAAGCGCGTCTTCTTCTCTGCGACTCAACTGAAACTACCTGTCTGTGATAGATGGCGAAGTTTCAATCCGCTAAAGCGCGTCTTCTTCTCTGCGACTGAGGGGAGTGGAGATTTACTTTATCACCGCCGATGTTTCAATCCGCTAAAGCGCGTCTTCTTCTCTGCGACAAAATCTTCATGGTGCGAATGGTCGGACTGCTCTGGTTTCAATCCGCTAAAGCGCGTCTTCTTCTCTGCGACAAGCAGATCTGTCCAGAGGTTTGCGGTTCAGAAAGGTTTCAATCCGCTAAAGCGCGTCTTCTTCTCTGCGACTAGTATTACTGGTTTTGGTGAGTGGCGTCGTGTTAGTTTCAATCCGCTAAAGCGCGTCTTCTTCTCTGCGACTTCCTAGCACACACGGAGGTAAGCAAATAATGTCGAGTTTCAATCCGCTAAAGCGCGTCTTCTTCTCTGCGACTTCCTAGCACACACGGAGGTAAGCAAATAATGTCGAGTTTCAATCCGCTAAAGCGCGTCTTCTTCTCTGCGACATGACTACCCAATTACTGTTTGATGCTCGTGGTCGGTTTCAATCCGCTAAAGCGCGTCTTCTTCTCTGCGACATTCATAAACGACGATTTACCCAGCTTGGTTGAGAGTTTCAATCCGCTAAAGCGCGTCTTCTTCTCTGCGACAAGCGCGACAGCGTCTTACATGCAATGCCATCGCCTCGTTTCAATCCGCTAAAGCGCGTCTTCTTCTCTGCGACCCGATGACGGGTTGCGTATTGTCTCTGGTGGGACGGGTTTCAATCCGCTAAAGCGCGTCTTCTTCTCTGCGACATCAAACAGTCACTCGTGGGCGGTGTTGTTGTTTTGAGTTTCAATCCGCTAAAGCGCGTCTTCTTCTCTGCGACTCGGAGAGATCCAGCGCAAATGTCGCGCTGGAAAGGTTTCAATCCGCTAAAGCGCGTCTTCTTCTCTGCGACTGTCGGCTCTCTAAACCTAGCGATACCAACTGTAAGCCCCCGCATTGGGCTAACCCGTCTTTTTTGGTCTCGCAGTGGCCGAAGCATACAACCAATTCGTCCCTCCGTGCAAAGGCAAAATGAACGCAGGCCGCGTATAGCGGGTCTGGGCTAAACCCCCGGCATTTTCGGGTTTCATGTGGTTAGCCCAACACGCGCCACGACCCTCCAAGAGAGCAATGAAGCCGCCAAGAAATCCCAGTAAGAATATGTGCTGCTGAAGGCGGCGCGGCACAACCGGGATCAGAGAATATACACCATTTTGTCCGTAGTTGTAACGGCTCGCCCGAGAGCGACGGTCTCTTTTCGACAGGCGGCACAGATGTCGTAATAGCGCACATTGTCTTCGGGCAAGACGACCAGGGCGACCGCGCGCCGCATCTCGTCGAAGAGTTGCTCGGTGATGACGCACTCGAAGACGCTGAACTGAACGCGATCGCCAAAGCGCCTCAACGTCTTGTGGAGTTGAGTGCGCCGCTTATCATCGGAGACGTCATATGCAACTACAATGAACATGGCTATAGTAGTCCGTAGTCAGTAGTCCGTAGTCCGTAGCGGGTAGTTCGCGTTCACTCATACACGAGAGGCCAGATCAGGAATCACCGGTCGCGCACCGCGTCTCTTAGTCGAGTGAGAAGGCCTCTTGCTTCGGTGCTTGCTGCTTTTATTCGACTAGTGGTCTGGCGGCGATGCCGGCCGGCGAACTCGATTATTCGCTGGGTAACGACCTCCGGCAATGACGGTGGCGGAACGACACGACCATCCGGGCTGAACGTGTGACCCAGGAACTTGAACGACTCGAGCGGCGAAACGACTCGGCTCTTCTCAGGATGGAGGCGAAGGCGGCGCTCGCGAAGGGTGGCTTGAGATTCGCGCATCACCGCGCGCGCGTCGGCTTCGGTCCGGCAAAGGATGACGAAATCGTCGCAGTAGCGGACGAGCCTGTGAGAGGGTTTCGTCATCGCCAGGTCGAACGGATGCAGGTAGACATTGGACAGCAGCGGCGAAAGCGGCGCCCCCTGGAGGGTACCTCGTGGAGACTTGAGCTTTTCGAGTCCCTTTAGCGCGAATGGCGCAGCGGCAACTAACCCAATAGCGGCGCCGCCTATGCCGAGGGCTTTGAGGGAGAACAACCCCCGAAGCGCCGCGCGTTGGGCTACGACGAGCAACAATCCGTCTTGAAGCAAGCGCCCCATGGCGGCGCGGCGGAGTTCCGAGCCCGGCGAGCTGTTTTGCGGCGATTCAGCTTCCGATTGCGCAGGCCAATCCGTTTCGGCTTGCTCGGGGCTATCAACACCAAGGCGCTCGCAGGCGAATTGATCGAGGCGGCTGTCGATGGCGTCGCGAACCGCCAGGTTCATTCCGGCTACTGAAGATCGCCAGCGCCGTATCCAGTCCAGGGTCGGGCGACCTCCGTCCAGCGCTCCGGCGTCGAGCCACTGCTTGATCAACTGCAATACATCCGGGTCGGGCAGTGTGCGAGCGAGGTCATCGAGGAGAAGCTGATGATCGAGCGCGCCGAAGAAGTTTTCGACGTCGGCGTCGACGGTCCACAGGAAGCCCTGGGCGCGAGCTACGACGAGGCGCTGGATGGCCATCTCGACAGAACGTTCGGGGCGAAAGGCAAAGCTACAATCGAGGAACTGCCTTTCGAACATGGGCTCGACGGCATCGAGCACGGCGCGCTGCGCGATGCGGTCGCGAACGGTGAGGATAGCGATCTCGCGCTGGCGGCCATCGGGCTTCAAGACGCAGACGTGGCGTGCAGGGAGCGGTTCGTAGGTCTTATCGAGCAGGTTGCGGCCGAGCTCTTTAAGGTTCGGCGCGAGATTGCGCTCGAAGGCGCGGATGCTGACGGCATCGGCGCCGGCTGAGCCGCGATTCGCGCGTACCTTGCGCCAGGCGACCTGGAGCGAGGGGATGGAAGAGATCTGGAGTAACAGGCCGTGTGACTGAGTTTGTTTGGTTCGTGGTTGCATAGGTCCTCCGATTACGGGTTGTTATTGATTGTCAGCATATCCAGACGTCAGGGTCGCGGCTGAGCTCGGCATCACTGTGCAGGCTGAACCGATCCCGGCAGTCCTGGCATAGCTTGTAGATCTGGACCTTGTCCTCGAGTCTATTCATGCGCATCTTCGATTCGTGGACGAGGGCGGCCATCCGCTGTTTTGAGAGCGAGCATTCAAAGACGCTGCGCTGGACTCGCTTCCCATACGCCTCCATCAACTTCGCGACTTCGCGGAGCCGCTTGTCGTCGCAAATGTCATAAGCCACTAGAAAAAACATGGTCCGTAGTCCGTAGTCAGTAGTCCGTATGTTCGGGGTTCGGAGTTCGACGTTCCGACTCCGGGACCCCGGAGTACGGACTACGGACTACTGACTACGGACTACGGACTAACCCCATCCTAGTGCCAGCCCCGGAAGGGCTGATATGGCGCGCCCTGTGATACGGTCCTTTGCATTGCGAGCGCTTGATCGTGAAGGACACGCCTGAAGTTCATTCGTTCGCCGGTGCGCCGGTGCGGGAACTCGGCGGTCATCAAGCGCTCATACTCGTTGAGAAATCGTTTACGTGCGGCGTCCTTGATCTGAATGCCCTGGAGGGCGTCGCCAGTGAAATCGTTCGCCTTTACCACTTCCAGATTTGTTACATTCAGCACGAGCCGGTCGGCAATCAGCGCGCGCAGCTCCTCGATTAGATCGAGCGCGAGCGAACAGCGGCCATAGTCAAGGCTGTGCAGGAAGCCTAAGTAAGGATCGAAGCCCACCGATACCAGTGCCCCGATTGCTTCGTTGTACAGCAGCGTGTAGGCGAAGCTGAGCAGGGCGTTTATCGGGTCAGTCGGCGGGCGGCGCGTTCGCTTTTTGAAATCCATCGAGCGGCGTAGCATCCGAGGAAAGCCTTTGAAATAGATCGCGGCCGCCTGGCCTTCTATTCCTCGAAGCACGTCGATGGTGGGTTTCTCGGTGGCCTTCACTGAAAGCCTTGCGAGTAGAGAGATCTCGAGCTGGAGCTTGCATTCGGGATGATTGCGCTGATGACGGGCGAGCACTTCTGAAGAGTTGTCGATCTTGCCGGATACGATGGCGCTAGCGACCTCGGCGGCGAAGCGGACATCGCGGACTCGCTCATACTGGCGCACGCGCAAAAAGGCGTTCTTGGATTCGAGCGGCGCGAGGCGGCCCTTGAGCTTGCCGTGTGAGCTGAGAAAGGTGGTGTCAATGCCGCGGTCGAGCAGGAAAGCCATGGCCTGGGTTGAGACTTGAACGTTGCCGAAGATTACGACTCGGTCAACTTTGAAGTCGTGAATCTCGGCGAGCTTGACGTTGTCGCGCTCGACGACGAGGCGGTTGTGAGTCTTGCGGAGAGTGGCTTGTTGGTCGGTGATGTAGAGAGTTGGCATTCTACGAGCACCCCCGCGTCCCGCAATGAGGACAGTACTTGGTTGATACCGGGACACGCTCGCCGCACCCCGCGCAGACAGGCCGGAGTTTCTGATACTGACCCTCGCTGATGACTTGCGTACCGGCTAGATAGTCCTCGATCCGCCGGCCAGTCGGGTTGAGCCACACGAACGCGAGCGAGACAAGCTCATACGCTATTGCGAATGGCACAAGCGCCCACGTGCAATAGGCAGCCTGGCCGAGAGCAATTGACAAACGTCGTAGCGCGGCTCGGCAAATCCCACAAGGCTGCTTTGATGACACGGACACAACTCGAAGGCGGAAGATCCACTTGCCTGGGCCGCGGCCCGAAGGCGCGCCGTCACATATCAAGTGATAAGCAATGACTACGAACACCCACGGAGGGAACACGTAAGCGATGAATGGCAGCGGCGCCAAGCGATCGATCACTTCCGCCAGGAGACGGCGCGCCACGGTCGATTGCCGGCTTGTGACTGCCGAGGACTGAATGGTGTGCGCAGCCGCGCCGCAAGCCGGGCAGAAGCTCGCAGCGTTCGGTAGCCGGGCGCCACATTCGCAGCCTGCGGATTCGCGCATTCTCGCGAGCCGAGCAGCGGTGGTATTCATTAGCGCGCTTCTGATCATTCCCATGATTTTCACCTCATTTAGAACATCGGCGCAGCTCACGCCCTGCGACGAAGTACGCTTCCACGCCGGGACCGTCCGTGACGCACCCACGTTGCGGGTCAATCTTCAGCACCCGTACATTAGCCGGCATCTCGATCGCACCTTCCAGCAGGTCCGGGCGATAGAGCTTGACTCCATTCCTTATGAATGACGCCCAGATCGGCATTGCCGTGGTCACGCCTTGAAAGCCGTGCTCGAGCTTGAGAGCAGGCTTGTTATGCGGCATACCGACCCAGGTGACTACGATGAGTTTTTTCGAAACTGATACGAACCAGAGATCGGCAACTTCTCCGGTTCCCGTTTTCGCGGATACCTCTGCATCGCTCGACAAGCCAGCGAGACTGAGTGCTCCGCTCGCCGTTCCGCCCGGCTTGAGCACCGAGCGCATCATCTGCGTCAGGACATAAGCGGGCGCAGGATCAACGATGCGAATCGGCAATGGGCGCGGCAGGTTGATTCTTGCGCCGTCGCGATAGACGGCTGCGAATGGCGTATGCGATACCTTCGCCCCGCCGTTAGCGAAGATGCTGTAGCCTTCGCACAAGTCGAGGGCGGTGGTTTCGCTGCCGGCCGATCCGCCGATCGCAAGCATGCCGGTCAGGTCGTCTGAGTAGGCGCCGGTGGCTCTGTGTATGAACTCCCGTACAGAAGCGAGCCCTGCGTCGTGAGCCGCGACCACCGCCGCGCCGTTGTCGCTGCGAGCGAGCAGCGCGCGCGCAGTTCCGGGCGCGCCAACGTGGCTTGTTGGGCGATAGTCATCAACCTGATCATTCTGAGGGTCGATGATAGTAGCTTCGGTGAACGGTTCGCCCGCGTGCCACCCGTGATCTACTGCTTGCAAGTAAACGAACGGCTTGATCGCAGATCCGGTAGAGCGCTTTGCGGTGGCGTAGTTGAACTCGCTGTTGCGCCCGTTGGCCATCGCGAGAATCTCACCCGTCTGCGCGTCCATGGCCACGAGCGCAGCTTGTATCGGCTCATCGCCTCGCTGATCAGCGGGCAAAGTGCGGCGAACGCGCGCGACCATCGGGTCCATGCGAGAGAGCTGATCGTTCACCGCTTTGCAGGCCGCGATCTGAAGCTCCGGCTCGATCGTCGTAAAGATGTGGACGTTACCCGCCGCGAAGTCCCGGCCAAGGGTTTCAGTAAGCTCGCTTGCAGCGAGATTCTCAAACGGCTTCGAGATCAGATCGAGCGAGCGCTCAGGTTGCTGCTGGCTGGCGAAGATGAACCTGAGGGGCTCGGCTTTTGCCTGGGCGATGGTTTCGGCGGAGTAGCGGTTGGGGGAAAGTTGTTGCATTAAGTTCAAGACTCTTTCGCGGCGAGCAAGAAGCAATGAGTAGTCGTTATTATGCGCGGCTCGAAGATAAATTTCCGGCTGATTCAAGAGAGCCGCCAGACTGGCTGATTGGGCAACAGTGAGGCTCCGGACCTCAGCGCCAAAGAACTCTTGAGCGGCAGCCTCAAACCCCAGCAGAGTCGGGCCGTTCTCAACATGTCCGAGATAGACGTTGTTCGCGTATGCACAGAAGATTTCCTGCCGGGTCATCATTCGAGTTGCGGCGAGCGACAGGAATAGCTCACGCTCCTTTCGACTAAAGGTCTTGTCGCTCTCCTTGAGCACCGCTATTTTCATCAATTGCTGAGTCAAGCCCGATCCGCCGGACGTCCTCTTGAACCCGCTGGTTATCCACTTGAGGCCGCTGCGCGCGATACCAAGCTCATCGATTCCGTTGCTTGATTCGAACGTCTTGTCCTCGCTGGCGCGAACGGCGTCGTACAACGGCGAGGGTATGTAGGCAGAGGCTGGAAGGACTATGCGGCGGACATTCATTTCTCGCGCACGCTCGTCGCGAACCATGCGCATTAAGGCAATCAAGGTTTCCGGCTCGACCTCGACCTGATCGACCGGGCGAGAATCGACCGAAATGGCGGCGATTCGATCGCCTTCAAATGTGAGCGTGCAACTAGGGAGTTCGGGAAGCCGCGAGCGGATGTGCAGCGTTCGGCCTGGGAGCGCACCTGGGAGCACAGGCGTCCCGCCTGCAAGATGTGAACTCGCATGACCTAATTCGCCGTCTAACCAAAAAGTTCCAGGCACTCCGTGTTCACTGCTTCTGAAGCCTACGCGAGTCAGGTGTTCAATGATTTGCTTGGGGGCGTACCTGCTGATTGCGGCGATAGACTTTCGAGCGAGCGAAAACAATCGTTCCGGTAAGGTTGCCGTTGTTAGACTCTGCTCTTGGTAGCAGCGACCATGCACCTCCACCAGGCAAGCTGGTGGCATCCTAGCAGCTTTCACACAGTTTGTGCGGTAGGTGGTATCCCTGATTTCCACCGGCCCCGCTCTGCTTGCGGAGAAACTACAATAGTGGCATCCAGTATTTGTAGACGTGCAGCTGCTGCGGAGTCGGCCTGTGGTAGAGCTTCACGGGAATCCAATTCCGATAGAGGCACCCAATGATAGTCCCCGCTTGCACCGGTCCTTGGATGAACAAGTGAAGCTCCGTACAGCCGATTGATTCGAAGTATCGCCGTTTATCTCGAAGAGAATTGACGAGTTGCTCCAGGTCCGCTGTGCATTTGATGCCGTCCATGGTCAGCTCTTCGATGGGCATCGGCCAGCCTTTGGATCGAAGGAGCTGGTCAACTTGCGGCTTCATCGAGTTAGTAGTATCAACGAGCGACACTGCCAGAGCGGCAGGCCCGGAGGTCTTTACACCTTCATGAAGTGAGATAAGCTGCTGGAAGTTTTCAAACGGCGGAGTCTTTCGGGCGAGGTCGCGCAGTTGCGTGTTTTGCTTCCAGAGGCGAAACGCGGCATAGGCTGCGAACACGACGTAGCGACCTGAAGAATGTTTGCGAGCCAACCGATGGAACTGCCTAATGAATTGAGCCAGGTAAACATGGTCAAGCCTTTCGTCGCTAGTCAGTTGTAACTTGTCAGTTGTAACTTGTAACTCGTCACCGAGCTTTGAGTGCTAACGACTGACTTCTGATCTCTGACCTCTGACTTCCGACCTCTGACTTCTGCTCACTTCGTCCTCGTCAGAGTCCGAATTCAAACCCTATCTCTTCGATCTCTTGCCGGCTAAGAACGACGCCTGCCGGGATTCGTGATTTCAGCTTGAAGACGATGGCCTTCTCGCCAGTTTGTTGAGTGTACTCGGTGCGATTGACCGGCACGGCGTGTTCAAGAGTTCGCTTAAGACCGCAGAGCGTCAACGGCTGGTAGGTGTACGAGCCAAAACTGGTGATGACCGAAGTGTTAAGCAGCCTTATTGTCATCTGAGTCGTTAATCGATCGGTGCCACGTCAACGGGATCGTTGAACCGTCCAGCAAGGTTGTTAGACATTCCGCAGGTGACATGAGCTATACCGACCTCAACTGTCCGAATATTCGTTGCCATTCTTTTCCAGCAGCGGCAGACCTATTTCCTCCTTGCTAGCCAATGGCAGGGGTATTGGTTCAGGGCGTCGTTTATTACCGACGAACCATTCAAACTGCATCCCTTCAGGATTGGGTTTAGCGAAGTCCCCGTGAGGTTCAACATAGTAAGGCGGACGGGGATAGTGGATAGGCAAACCTATGGAGGGTTCAGTGAGCAGTGCTTGCAAGTCTTTGACATTTTCCAGTTCGAGAAAATCCTTGCCGTAAAGCTCTTTCATCTTCGTCTTGAATGAAATGACACAACGCTCACGCCAGACGCTCTCCGTGATGGTTCGCCAGCCACTTGTGTCCAACATGGCATAACGTTCGCCCGGATCGCAGATTTCCACCTTCTCTACTTTGACCAAGACACTGCCGAACCCAAGCGGCTTGGCGAAACCGAGGCGATGATGCCAGCCCTCGAGTTCCAGAGCCCAAAGCAGCGCGCCCACCTCTTCTTTTGCCAGATTCTCGAATTCCACCGTGAAAGTGAACGCCCCAGATTTCAACACGCCGCTGGCAGTGCGATTTTGATCGTCTTCTCTCCAGCCCGAGCGTACATACTCTTGCTCGCTAAGCATTTGCCCGTGATGCCGATACACCTTGCGCCCTCGCAACCGCGCTTGGTTGTCATCGTAGTTGAGTTTGCCTGTTCGATCAGGCTGCCCGTCCCCCCTTACCAGATAGAAGTTGGTGGTAGTTGGTTTGGGACTTGAAAGAATGGCAAGAGGGATTGGTGTCTCGAACGCCTCAATTGTGCCTGCGACCGGCTTGCCGTGCGAGAAGCGGACACGGCCAGCGTAGGCGGTTTGTTTACCTTGTGCTTGCTTCTCCTCTCCGGAGACCCAGCCAAAGATACGGCACGCCGGGCACAGCGTTTGTGCGTCATTGCAGCGATGAAGGCGCGGAGGCAACAGATCACCTATGGAGCGCTTGTATCCCACTCGTGGAACGGAAACGGGAACAATGAACTCGACTTGGGGGTTATTCGATGTTCCGTTCAAGAATGCGTATACAAGCTCGCCGCCTTTCAATTGTCGCTCCTCATCTCTGTACACGAAGCGACTGAGAGCGGGTTCGTCACCAACACGCTTATCGATTGGTTGGCCTTGCCGAGAGCGGTTCTGCACTTTATCGCGGTGGCGTTCTTGATAGTCTGAGATCAACCCTTCGTAGGCTCTACGGACAGGCTCATCCAGACTGATTGTCTCAGGGCAAGAATCGTCTTCCTGATCTCGGAAGAAAAACCGCTCGCTGTGTTTCGGCTCAATGTTTTGATTTGTCAGGCAAAGCCATCCCGGTTTCACAACCTGACCGTCGCGTAAATTACTTTCTAGTTCATCTCTGCTGTTGCCAAGCGCAACAACATCCCAGAACTTTATTCGAGGGTGAGGGTGCTCAGTCAGTTGCATTATGGCGAAACACTCTTTGCCATGAGTCAAATCGCGCAGCTTTACTTCCATGCCAGCTTTTGTACGAACTTTGAAGAGGCGCGTTCTGCGATTTTGCGGCTCTTTCACCAAAGTCCCGCTTGGCTTGATTGGCCAATAGCGAAAGAGCCATGCCGCATATTGTTCGTCTCTCGGCCCGGTACCGATTCGCAAATCTGCCGTGCCCGTTAGCAAACGCAAGAGCCAGCCCGACGCGCTTTTTTCCACTCGCGCTGGAACCAACCAAGGAGCCTGCCTTGAGTCAAAGTGATAGCTCAACCTCTTGTTGGTGAAAACCGCAAAACAGGAATTCGTCGCGGTCTCGAATATTGCACGAATCATTCCGCGCAAGCTGCTAGCAGGCAAAGCTGGTTGTCCTTCGTACTCGAAAAATCGGTAAATCTTGTGCCCTTCCTTCTCCTTATCTTTCAACTCTCGTACCGCATGCGAGTCGGAGATGAACAGCGGTGTCTTTGCGTCAACGCGACAAGTGATGCGCCCGGTTAACCCGATATAGCGGTCGTGCGGCGGCGGCGGACAATTGCCCAAGTTGTGATCGGTTGGGCGTTCACGCTCCAGGTAGCGCACGAAGTTGTAGGGATTGAGAAAGCGATACGGGCCTTTGCGCTCTTTGGTCTTCGGTTCTTCGCTGGTTGAGACTTGATTTTGCGTGTTCTGCTCGACAGCCATGCCTGCTCCTCCTTCTACTCTGCCAACTCACGCAACCAGACGAACTCTACGCGTCCGGCGCGGCTGAACGTCCAATAACAAATGCGCACTCGTTGCCAAGCTGCCGTCGCGGCTGGCTCAGGGTAGTCGAGTGACGCGCGGCCTACCCGGTCGTCAAACCAGCGGGTTTGCCCGTCTTTGCGCTCGCCCCAGAGCAAGGCGCTTTCATCGCAACGGTGAAAAGTGACAACCTTGGTTTTCGTCCAGAACTTATCTGGCGCCGATTGATTGCTAGATGGCGGTTGCGCAGTGGGTTTGCCGATAAAGCGCCAGCGAAAGTTTGCGCCATCACGTCGCAACTCCAAATCGCCTCCATCGCCGAACAATCGGCCACGCTCCAACAGGTTGATCTCGTCCGGCAGCGCGTCTCGCTCGAAATCTATCCGGCTGGCATATTCCCAGATGCGGAACGGCATTTCGTTCAGGCTGTACTTTGATAGCAACTCAGCCAATTCGGTTTCCGCGCACAGACCCCCCCAGATTGCCAGATCAGCTTCGCCATATTGCTTCCCTGTTGTTACTTCGGTGACAAGTTGATTGAAGTCCACTGCTTTCTGCTTTGCGCTCATAGCGTCTCCTTCCTGGGATAAAGGTGATCGACCTTCCCGAAGTAGGTGTCATCGCATCGCTCAATACCCCAATCACATTTCTTGATTTCTTTCTTGAATGCTTCTACCCAGTGTTCGACTTGAGTCAGCCATTGTAGCTGGGTGTCGTTGTTCAAAGCGGCCACGCGATATACACCGCTGCTCGTTGTTACTGGCAGCCCAAAGCCATCATCACCCAGAAACCCGAGTTGCGCTTCCCAGTCGCCTGTTGGAATGTGAACTCGCCCGAAGCCTTTGGCTGCGCCGAACCCAACACTGAGCCAACCGTCGCGCAGGTCTCGTAACACCAGCACCAACCAGCCCAATTCCCACGGCTCCGGGTTCTCCAGATGCATGCGCACGCGGAAAGCCGGACGCCACAGCGCGAGGGCGTCAAACTTGAATTGGTCCGCACCGCCGCCGGTGAAGCGGTCAATCGCCAGGAAATCCTGCATCTTGTATTCCGGTTTTTCTCCGGAGAACGGCGCGTCTTCGACGATCAAGCGACTGCCGCGTTGCGTGCTGCCGAACAAACGGCAGGCCAAGCAAAGTTGAGGTTGATTGTCTTTCTCTTTCTCAGTGGCTGCCTTGTTATTGTGCTTGGGACGGTTTTTGAACAAACTGTCGCAGCTTTCGAGAGATGGGATGATTCCTCCCAAGCGACTTGCCAGAGGATGACAGGCCGGACAATGACGCAGGAACTCTTGGGTATTATTCGCCGCCGACGTGGCTAGCGTGCGCGCGATGCGCTCAGCGTGCGAGCGCAGCACGCCGCGCAACCCTGCGCCAGGCAAAACCGGCTTGGCCCAATCTGCAACAGCACTGGTCAATGGCGCGTGATCGAAGCCGCTGATGCAGCCGGAGGTGGCGTCATTTGTTAGCAATGGTCCATCAGCTTGCAACGCGAAGGTGAGGTTGAGCCAGCATCTTGCGACCGTTTGCGCATCTGTTGACTGAATTTCGATCTGTCCCACTTGCTGTGACAGCCACCCGGAGACTTCCTGAGCGCCTTTTTTCCAAGGGTAATCCTCGCGTAGGAAGTTCATCAGTTGGGCTTGCTGATTCAAATCAAGTCCGACACAACGCACGTCCTGTAGCGTAAATGCGCCAAGCCCACGCGCTACACGTCCGCCCAGCCAAGCTCGCCCGGCTTGCCACTCGGCCAATCCGGCAGCCAGCAATTGTTCGCCCCGTTCATCGGTTCCGCGCAACTCCAACCGCAACTCGAAAGCGCATCCCTGCGGGATTGCTTCGAGATCGAATTTGACTGCGCCCGCTCGCGCCGCTGCGCCGGTAGCCCGATCAATTCCCACACTGTCACGGATAAAACTGGCTGTGCCGTCCTTCAGCTTCGCGTCAAAGACCAACAACCGGGATGCAGTGGCAGGGCTATTCTCTTCGTCTGTCGGATTCACATCGCCGAACAGATGGCAGACTTCGCAACCACAAGCCTTGCCGTCATCGGCCCCCAGCGCTTTACAAGCCCGCACTCCCAGATGCGGAACCAAGCGGGTCAGCAGAGCGCGTAACGCGCCCGCAATCGCAGTGCCTGGGATGAGAGGGTGACCAGCCCCGTCGCGCCGAATCAAGGCATCGGTCGTCTCGTTGCCTACGCCAGCGCCGAGGTGAACAGCGGTGCGCGCCTGCATCGTTCCAGTAATGACGCAGTATTGTGTCATTGTCTTTTCCCCTTTCTCGCCAACTCAGCAGTGGCAGCCACTCGGTCGGCCAGCATCATTACGCCACGCGCCTGACACTGCTTGCCGTACTTGCCAACCAACTCTTCTAACTTCCGAAGCAGCTTACTAATCAGTTCAAGGCCCTTAGGGTTGAGCTTGCTTTCTTTGCTCCGGTCTCCGTAATCAGGAATCAAATCACGCAACTCCTGGCTCGGGCTGTCGGCCAATTTCAGCAACTCCTTGTTTAGCTCCGACTCCGCATGGCGCGCCAACAGCCATCGCGCAACCGCTGCGAACATCTCTGACTGACATTGCACCCAGTGCTTCTCTCGATCCAACACCCTCTGCCATTCCTTCTCGAAGCGGTCTTCTTTGCGCAGCAGGTGCTCGCCATCTCCCAAGCGTAGATCGTTGCCGAGTTGTAGATCGCTTTGTGTGATTCCCTGACCGCCCACATAAACCGGATGATTGAAGACTACACGCCCAAAGCCTTCTTCGCGCCGCAAGCCGATTCCGTCTCGCTCGACTTCTCTCAAGCGCTGCTGCCAATCTTCTGGCGGCTCAACCAAGCGCAACCCGACCGAGGAACCAGCCTCAATCACTGTGTCACGCCAGCGCGGTAATCCTAAGTGCCCGTTGAAACCGTCCACGTGGCGGGTGCTGGCAAAAACGTTCAGGGTGCTGGGATCAACCGTAAGCTTCAACTCACGACCCATCCAGTCGGCGTCGAAACTCAAGTGATAACGTCCCCAAGCATCGGTGATGATCGTATCAGTCAACAGCGTGAGCGTGAGTTGCTGGGGGTCAGTTACACGATTTTCCAGCGGTACGCCAATCCACACCGGCTCTTTGCCCGCGCCATCCTCGAAACGTGCCGTCACTCGACCGTAGCCGCGTCGCGTCGCCTTACCCAACCGCAGTTCGAACGCCTGGCCGAGCGCTGGCAGCCCCGTCATCTGCTGGAATCGTTGCCAAGCAGCGTCGTCAGCAAAAGTCACCTCCCCGACGAAATACTGTCCGGCGTCTAAGGCGGAGTACGCAAAGAGGTCACCGGTGGCCACACGCTGTTGTACTGGGTTGATCTGAATGTGTAGTTCGCTGCGTTGGCTTAGGTGAAAAGGCTGCGGCGGTTGTTTGGCAACGACAAAGCCGTCTAACGCTCGCAAGGGCGTCTTCTCTTTTTTCTCAGCCCAACACTGCGGGCACTGTTGCGCTGCAGGTGATGATTGGTGCGCGAAGCCCTGAGCACCATGCTGATCGGGCTTCACTGCCAACCCGGGAAAGATTTTGCAAGTTAGCAAGTCTCGCGGCGCAGGGATGCAGGGATACAGTGCATCGCCGTGTCCCACCAACTCGGCAGGGCATAGCGACGAGAAACTGACTTGCCCGCGAAGAATCAAGCCAACGAAACCCTCATAGTTCGTCTTCTCGTCAAGTTTGACCCGTTCGGCAATACATGCCGCAAAAGCGCCGCGCAAAGTTACGCCGGAGATGGCGTCCAGCGTTTCGAACTGGTTCCCTGCATCGCCACGCCGCGCTAAAGTGATTGGCTCGTCAATACGCACGATCAATCGTCGCCGCACAGTGTGTGGGGCGACGCTCGCGGCGACTGCGACTTTGGGGATTAACCGTGAAGGAATGCTCCGCGCTGGCGCCTGCTTGGAGAGCCAGCGAGTCTCGAAGCGATTAAGCAAAGCCTGCTCCAGTGACTGATCCTCAGCTTTCGTAACGCCGGGTAGAGACGCTGGCTCAGCCAGATGGATTCGGCACTCTCCCTGGCCGCGCCGCCGCGAACGCCCCAGTTCGCGCACGTTACGCGCCGCTGCCATCAGCAAGGCGGCTTCATCCAGCGCCTTCTCGCCCTCACTCCCACAGTCAGCCGTGAAGCGAAAATGCAAGCGGCCGTCACCCTGTTCCTGTGAAAAGAGTTTGCCCGCTTCCGCGCGGCGTGTCTGTGGATTGATGCGAACACGATGCACGACCTGTGCTGCGGTCGTTCCTGGCTTCCAGCCACTCTTGCTTGATCCTACCTGTTCCAATCCGACAGGTCGCGCGGAAGAGATATCCCATCGCTTCGGCGTGCGCGGCGTACCGAACAAGCGGCAGACTGGGCATTCATCGGCATAAGGATTATACTGGCCGCAGTAAAGCGGCGTTCCTTCTCCAGCTTTGCCGGAACGTTCGCAGTTCCTCTGATCAAATGGCTGCAGTTGCAGCAACCGCCATAAGCCATCGCGCAGCAGACCAGTCACAGCAGTTCCGCGCAGAACCGGGACACCGTCTGACTCGCGCAATAAGGCGGAATCAACGCCCGCGCCCAATCCGCCGCCTGCGCTAACATGGTAATCGGAGTGCAATTCAATCTCGAAAGTGAGCTTCACAGGCATTTCATGCCTCCTTGTACACGTCCCGATCTTTGTCCAGATCGAAAGCGAAATCCCAAGCCTCTAGCAGATCCAGCAGCGCATGACCGTGCCATATTGCTTCGTCTGTCTTGCGATTGATCTTGTAGAGCCAGCCGGAATCGCCGCTGCCCAGTTGGGCTAAAGCCGCGCGGGTGATCTTCTCCGCCTCTTCGTCACGCCCGACCCGGCCAAGCAATTGCTCAAGATCCATTCGCCACGACTCGAGCTCAGCGGTCGAGTCCGGCAACCGGTCAAAGAGGGAGCGCAATTGCGCCAAGCGTTTGTTCGGTAGTCCGCTCAACTTTAATCGTTGATTGATCAGGCGATGCAGAGGCAAACCCCACTGCTCAGCGCGCGAGGGCATTGACTGATTGTCTTCCGGCAGAACCCAAAATGGCCGCAGAGTGGGCCGCCGCGTGCCTTCTCTTGGCGCTTCCACGATCTGACTACCGAGAATGATCTCGAAATCCACCACCGACAAGTGCTCGCCTGTTTCGTAGGCCAGCGCTTTACTCAGTTGCTTGGCGCGTCCAAGTCGCTCGACGCCGGCACGGTAGGCCAGACGATACGGATAACTCTCCTTGCAGATCACTACCACTGCGGCGATGGTCGGCCTCTCTACTTGCACCGTCAGTTTGAGGCCATTGATAATTTGAGCCATGCCGGTCTCGAACTCGCGGCAGAACTTCAGCGCAAAATCTAAAGCCCACGGCGCCGGTACCAACGCGAACAGATCATCACCGCCCAGGATGAGTGGCAAGACCGGCACTTTGAATGGATCAACCTCACCACGCGCATCTCGTTGTGTCATCGCCTTGCGCGTCGGCGCTGCCAGAGCCTGACGCAACTTTTGCGTCATCTGCTTTGACAGCTCGCGCATTTGCTCTTCGTTGCATTGGCCGAACAGTTTGCCCAAATTGTTGCCATCGGCCATCAGATAGGCGACATAACGGCGTGGATCAAAGCGTGCTGTGTCCTTTGCTTCCATCGGCCAATCAAACGTCCCGGCGCGCCCGCCGGTCACCAGTTGGAGAAAAGGCCGGAGGAAAGTCCCTTCTCCCGGACTGTCACGCTCGCGCCCTTTGACCATACAGGCGCGGCACAAATAGTTGGCGCGCTCATCGGCATGGCGATTACCGTATGCGATTGCCAATCCCGCACCGCACGAAGCACACCAGGCTGTAAACGGCATCTGGGGCGTAGTCTGTACTGTTTGTTGCCGCCAGCGTTTAGCTACACGCAGTTTTTCTTCGGCGGCTTCGCTGGCTTTGGCAAAATCGCCATTCTTAATTTCCTCCGGTTCCGCCACAGTGATCGCGCCATCGGCGGCACGGCGATAGATTTCAGCCAGATTTTCGCCGAATGTCCGCGCCTGATTCAGGTCATTGAACACTATGCGGAATGCACCGCCATCATTCACTACAATGCGCTCGCCACCGCCGAGCAGTTGCTGCGGCACCTCGTTGCAAAAGCGCGTGAGCAATTGGCTGCCGCCTACCACTTCGCGCAGATGCGAGGCGCGAAAGATGAAATCCTGAATCTGATCGGCCTCCGCGGCCAACAGGTATTCGGTCATTTGTCCTCCTTCAGGCTCGGCGGCAGCAGGTCAGCCAAACCGCAACGTTGGCAGAGTTGCGACCATTTCAAGTCTTCAGCACACAAACTCAATAATTCCATTGAGTAACCAAGAAAGTCTTCAAAGTTGGCGGTGACAAAGCGAAGTGCGTCTTCAGCCAAGTAGGGCGGCACAGTGAGATGCGTATGGGTCAGCTTGTTTCTGATACGCAGAAAATGCTCCCAGCCTCTCACGTCAATGGAATCCTTGTCCCTGAAGTCTTTGAAGTGGTGGTTCTGTTGCCACCATTCAGACATTCTTCGCGGCAATGCTACTGAAAGCTGTGGCGCGCTTCTAAACGAAAGGTCTTTTGTTCTGCGTTCACGTCCGATTTCGATGGTCGAATTATCAGGTTTGAGCAAGGCTTCATAGACTGAGTAAGCCCCAGGAGTTTCACGGTCGAGCGCACTTAATAGCGATCTCTTATCAACTTGGTTGCTCACCAATTTAACAACACGCGCGATCATAAGAACTTCATTCACCCCAGCCACGCGCAAGAATGCCGAGTTGCAGTCTTCGTTCAAGTAGATGAGCCGTTCGACACGCTTGATCTCGTCGTAAACATAGGCTCTGAGTTCAGGCGTATCGTCGTAAAACGAGCTTACGGATTGGGAGATTTCACCACCGCTAAAGCTGAACCAACTCCCGCCCAAGTCAGTCACCGTGTTTGGGAACTCTGTGTTCCAGCCTTCTTGGTTAATTGTGTTAGCTTCGACCTGCGCCGCATTGAACTCGCCGCTCTCCCAAAGTTCATAGCAATAGAGCATCCGCCCAAGCCGGTTCATCGGCTCTTCCATTTCGGGCAAATAGATTCGCGCTGTCGCCAGAATCGTGCCCACGCTGCCACTACCATCACGCCCAACCAGCAACGTGCGCGCCGCGCGGAAGTTGTATTGGTTGTAAAGCTCACGCACAAGCTCCCAGTCGCGGAGCGCGAAAGCCTGATACGGATTGCTTAGGCTTCCAATCCGGCATTTGTAACCATAAGGACGGCCCCGCTCCGGGTCGTAAGCGTCATCATCAAAATCCACGTATGAGACCGGCACATTGGCGTAGGCGGCATAGAGAAATGCCCCGGCAACCATGCTCTTCTTTGCTCCGGTGATGTCTATGATGACGCCCTCGGTTACACTCACCTTCTCGCGCAATCTGCGGAAAACGGACGCAGGATCGGCGTTAACGATCTCACAATCTACTTGTGGCTTGCGCTTCAAGGGTTTCTTGACGGACAGATGATCTTGAATGAGGGACTTGACCATCTCACCGAAATCTTCCCCCCGCATTCCGCCCTCTTCCAAATCACCGTAGGCCTGATTGAGCAGCAACAGCACCTGCTGCGGCTCGTAAGCCCACACCGTCTGTAACAATGGCTCGACCGAGAATCCCACCAGCATCGCCAAAAGCTGATACTCTTGCTGTGGCAACCGGCTACGGTTATCTGGGAGTGGAGAGTCGTTGGCCCAGCACATCTCTTCGTTGAGTAAGTCGTCTACGTAACGTTCAAGTCGCGGCTTGAGCTTCCCGCTCTCAAAGGTCTCCCAGTATTCTTGGGTCAGGCTTTTCAATGTCTTCTCGTCTGCCTTGTGTTCCTGACAAATGCCTTCGTCCATTTTGCCCTCCGACTAGCGCGCCAGGTCGTCTTTACGCCCGACACGTCACGCTCGAAGTCGCGAATAGGTGCCAAGGGTAGTTGATCATTCCCATTCCTCCCGAGTGCGACAGAATGAAAACACAAAACCCTTATCCATATTGCATCCGTCTAGATGCCAGAGGCGCAAACTCGACGGGGAGACTCGGCGGCGCGGAGACTGGGTGACTCAATTCTCTCCTCCCGCTGCTTCAATCCGTTCGCTCAATTCGGCTTCGATCTCTTCAATCGTCGGCAGACTCCCTTTAAGCTCTTCTGGCAACGCGCGAGTCAACTCATAGGCCGATACGCCAATCCGCTTTTCATGTCACGTACTCCTTATGGGGGTCCCGGCCGCCGACCTCCAGGTGATATTGATTGCCCGCGAAGGCAAAGCCCACGCCCAACTCGAGGAGGAAGTCTCGCAGGTTCTCCAGCAGACCCCGCTCGAGGTCTCGTTCGTGAAACTCGCGGCCGAGGCTCAGAAAGTCAAAGTTGTAAGGGTCTTTTAGCAGTTGCTGGGCGAGGTCGCTCTGAGGCGCAGGCAACGTCTGAGCAAAGTTGGTCACCGCCTTGCCTTGGCGTTGATACAGGCCGCTTTCGATTTGCAGGACAAGGACGTTTCGGCTCCAACCGTTTTCAGAGGTTTGGCGGATATACCATTCGCGTTCGCCCGGGTCTTTGACGTGATCTAATACCCTCACGTTATGCCCCCAGGGAATTTGTGCAACAAGCTGTTGCACAAATTGCTCGTCTGGGTATGCGCCGGCAAAAGCGCGCATATACTTCAGGTTGCGCGGCGAGAAGCCCTTCATCTCGGGAAACTCGCTGCGCAGGTCTTTCGCCAACCGGTCGATCACCTTTGCACCCCAGCCCGCCGTCTGTTGTCTTTGCAAGATCTCGCGCCCGATGCCCCAGTACAACAGTACGAGCTCGCGATTGACCGACAAGGCGGCTCGGACTTGCGCCTGCCGAATTCGCGCCTTCAGGTCTTGCAAGAACTTGGAGTAGCCTTCTATCACAATTTGTTTTTCTAGATCAGCAGTCATCAGGAACCTCTGCCCTTCAGCAACCTTGCCGGAAACTCAAACCTTTCGCTTCTCGCCAGCACTGATTTGGTATCTCCCCAGCCCCAGGCTGGTACCCGTTCCAACTCCCAGAAGCTCACCCGCACAAATAAGCGGCATAAACTCGTCGATGACCCGCCCTTCGTATTCAACCTCGCCGATTAGACCGCCCACTCTTAGTTTGGTCTCCTGACGATCGGTGTAGCGCTCAAGGTCCCACCATCGCAGAGTCGAGCGTACTACCCTCGCAGAGCCTGCCTGCTCGATAAGCCCTCGATAGTCCAATTGCATTCGGCCGCTGCCATGGACCGCTGCCAGCATTGAGACCCGGCGCAACAGGCTCCGCACGAGCAACTGGAAACTGAGGCCTGTTTGCAAGTCGTCTTTGACCCTGATTCGAGCCGGCGTCAAGAATCGCAGCGTTAGGCTGGAGTGGCTGTCCACTGCGCGCGCGACGGAATCGCTTGCTGGCCGCGCAAGCTGGGACAGGGTTGTGGCAATCACCTGGTCGATCGATTCAAGGACTGGTGTTCCGCCGTCCCCGCTCGTCTGCTCGGCGAGTTTCGCCGCAATCGACTCAGACAGAGGTTCTCCGATTCGGGCCGGTAACGAGAGTCCCTGATCATCGCTAGAGTAGACCCGCTCTCGCTCGCCACGAGCGCCTTTGAGAAAGACCTCTTTCAGATCAAACCCTGCTCGGCCGGCTCCTAACCCTCGATTCGCCATTTCGTTGATCGCGTGTAAGAAAAAGGGGGAGTAGTCGATCGCTTTGCCGATCAGTACTAGTCCGAAGCGCAACTCATCTCCAATGTTGAACCGTCTTGGCCGGTCGGGGAAAACAACTGAACTCACTACCGAGGCCGGCGTAGAGATCTGTCGTTGCGGAACCGAAGCCCGCGTATCAAGAGCGCCTTCAGCATTGGCGCATCTGTTCGCTTCCGGTGACTTCGTTTGAGAGGAGTTCGCAGACTGAACAGCCGAAGCCGCGGACGAAGCCGCCGCCATTACGTTGGCGGCCGGGACTCGCCACACCCGTCGAACCGGGTTCTCGACCAGGGGCGGTTCTATGAGGAAGGGCAGCGGTGCGTGAGTTTGTCCGCGCAACTCCTTGATCTCGGGCGGAACGGGCGTCTCGAACAAGTAAGGATAAGCGCAGGTATCCAGCAACGGACATCGCCGGCAGTCGCGGTGTTCGACAACGCAGGCGGCGTCTTTCAGCGCATGGCCCAATGCGCCTCTGAGAGTCGAACCGAGATACGGCGGCAGTACCGTCTGTTCTCGCGCGCGCAGCGTTACGTCGAAGCGCGCGATATCCAATCTGTCGAAGTCCTGACACCGCATAGGGGCTCCATGCGATACTTCCGATTGCGAAGTCTCGATCGCGAGTTGTTAACTTCAAACCGGCGAGGGGTCGTGAGGCCAAGGCCGATCGTTTTGCAGTTAAGAATAAGCTCGCTTGGGTCAGCGGGGTCGAGCGAGTCAGATTTCATTTAGATACGTTCAGACTAATTGTCTCGAAGTGCGGGGCTGCTACTCCGACTTCGAAGACGGCGGCATTGTACGTGGAACCATGCTTCCATGCAAGAAAAGAAAAGAAAAATACTATTGGGATTGGGTCGCCTTTTCTATAGGCTTCGGCGGCTGCTGTCTTCCACTGCTTGGTCTGCTCTTTCTTTGGAAGATGCTGGAGTAAACACCCCGCTTGTGAAAGCGAGGCAGGTTCACTCAAATGCGCTTTCGCCTGTCAGGCGAACTCACGCTCTTGAATGCGCCTGATTCTAACGCTCGGCAAAAATGGAAGGCATAAAGAAAGACTCCACCTGACCGTTTCAATATACCATCAAGAAGTTCAGATGACTGGAATACCTCGGGCAATCTTGCACTTAAGTAAGTGCGCAATAGGTTGTGATTAGTTTCGTCTGAAGAATGTACGCTGAGCTGCACAAACTCTTTCAGCTCCCGTTCCTCGCCACGACTCCCAGCCTTCAAGCTTTCGATATCTTTTTGAATCTTTGGCCGTAACCCTTCTCGACTGCTCAGGAGTATGTCAATAACGCTCGGCATCTACTCCCACGTCGCTCCATCGATGCAGGAAAACGCTTCGGCGAAGATCACGAACGAGATGTACGGAAGGCGGAAGTCACACAAAGGACAAAACGAGCGGGAACGGTGAGAAGTGATGGAATCCGTAAACTGCTTTCAGCAAAGGTTTGCAGTATGGCTGGGAGGCAGGGATTCGAACCCCGATAAGCAGAGTCAGAGTCTGCTGTCCTACCGTTGAACGACCTCCCAGCAAACGTCCAAACTATATCGGCCCGCGGATTTTATTGTCAAGTTTTGCGCCCGATGACAACAGGTCTGCGCCTGCTCTGCTTCGACTTTCCTCCCACCTTTGCTAATGTATCTCCTTCGCGAAACTCACTTGCCGCTGAGGCGCCGGCCGAAATCGACACGAACGAATAAGCGAACGCTGGTCAGTGATCAATGTTAGGAGGCTCCCTATGACGTGTTTCAGAAAGCTGATCATTCTTACTCTTGTGCTGTTGCTCGCTCAGCCCTAGCACTCTTTCAGCCAGTTCTCACCGTCACGAATGAAACTGTGAGCGCTTGCTAGCGCAGCGTTGGCAAAGTAGCATTGCAGCGAACTTCGGGGGTAGGATCGCGTGACGTTATCACCAAGTCTCAACCAGAAGTTCGAGCGCTCAATGCAATACTTTCAACATCGTGTGTATCGGCGAACGTCAATCGTGTCTCTTATGCTGCTTGCCTCTCTCGCTCTTGGCTGCACCAACGCGGCTAAGGGAACCAACGCAAACTCGACCGCCTCGAGTCCAAACGGCAAAGGCAACGCGAACGCCGGCCCACGCTCGACCAGCAGCCAGTCCGCCGCTATCGACATCAAAGAGCCCGAACGTTACAGCGTGTCGATGACCATAAGCGCGCAAGCGGCTTCCGAAGCTCCTTCACCAATGGCGACGCAGCAGTTCGGCTTCGCGAAACTGGGAGCGGACCGGCGGTGGACCTTCATGTTACCGGCGCCACTCGGTCAGACGGTGTACCTGGAAAAATCGGGGTTGAAGTATCTGGTTCTCCTCGACCGCAAACAATATGTTGAGCTTATGCCGGAAGCGCTCGGGGTCCAGTTGGGTGGCATGTTGACGCCCGGCGCGATCGCCGAACGCTTGAAGTCCCGAGCGCAGCACGAACAGCTCGGGCTGGATACGATCAACGGGCGCCCCGCGATCAAGTATCGGTTAACCGGTTCCGGCGACGCTTCGAGGCAGATGGACGGCATGATCTTTGTGGATCGGGAAACAGGCTTGCCGCTTCGTTGTGAGATGAACCTGGTATTGCCGGCGGGAACAAAGTCGCGAGTGATTGTCGAAGCGCGTGACCTTCAGCTTAGTCCGGATCGCGCGCAGTTCGACGTGCCCGCCGGAATGAAAAAGGTCTCGCCGCAAGAGGCAAAGCAGCAAGTCGAAGGCTTCGCCAGCGCTCTTCGACTTTTCGCAGACATAATGAGCGGCGCCCAGCCGGCGGCACTTGCTGAGGCCGCTCGACCGATCGCCAACAAAAATGCGAGCGGGCGCACGCGATAGAGCGTCAGCGAACCTGGAGCTCAAGCAGCCGGCTAACGAATCCGCATTGCACCTCGGGGTAAGACAAGATATGCAAAACACCTTGCGATCGGCTGGCGCACGAGTCGCGATGATACTGGTGATGTCGTGTATGGGGTTTTCGCTTGCGAGCTGCAAGGGCACCGGTGGCGAAGCCGGGCAAATAACACTCGCGGTCAACTCAGGCGTCGAAGGCGACGCGCTCAAGCAGGCGGCTCGCGACTACGAGACTCTCACCGGAGTTCGGGTCAACATAGCGGAGTTTCCCTACGACAATCTCTTCGAGAAGGAACAGCTAGACCTGACGGCTTCGACTGGCGCGTACGACTTGATCATGCTCGACGACCCCTGGTTTCCGCGATTCGCAAGCGAAGAGCTTCTCACCGGCCTCACGCCCCTCTATCAGAAGCGCGGGCAGTCCGGACCCGATGAAGATTACGTGCGATCATCGATGGCGCTCTGCAAGCACCCTTATGAAAGCGGCGAGCTGTACGCCTTGCCTTATGTAGGCAACTCGCAGTTGTTCTTCTATCGCAAAGACCTGCTTCAAAAACACGGCCTGAAAGACCCGGCGACGTGGGATGATGTGCTGACGGCGGCGAAGACGATCGATGAGCGTGAACGGAGCGGGGCCCCAGGCGGGGGGCGCGTCTACGGCTACGTGATGCGAGCCGCTCGCGGCAATTCTGCGGTCGCCGATTTCATGCCGATCTTCTGGTCGTTCGGCGCGGAAATGTTCGACGCCGCCGGCAAGCCCACGGTCAACAGCGCGGAAGGGATCAATGCGTTGCGGTTCATGATTGAGTTGGGAAAGTACGCACCGCCCGGCTATGCGAGCTTTAATGCGAGTGAGGTCTCGGCGCACTTGCTTCAAGGCACCGCGGCGATGTCGATCAACTGGCCCGCGTGGATCAGCGCCTTCGACGATCCGGCAAAATCGAGAGTAGCAGGCAAGATGAGCTTCGGGACGATGCCGGGCGCAAAAGCCGAAGGCCGCGCCGAGATCGGCAACTGGCTGATTGCGATCCCGCGCGGAGCGCGAAACACGTACGCAGCGTTCGAGTTCCTGCTGTGGGCGACTGCGGCGGATCAGATGAAGAAGTCGGCGCTGATCGGGAATCCGCCGACGCGGCGCTCGGTGTTCAATGATCCCGATCTCCTGGCAAAGTTCCCGGCTTATCCGGCGCAGCTTCGCTCGCTCGAGAGGTCCAAGCCTCGGCCTCGTACGCCGCAGTGGAATGAGATCGAGAACGTGTTCGGGATATTTCTGTCGCGAGCTAACAGCGGCGAATTGACGGCGGAAGCGGCGATGAATCAGGGCAACCTCGAAATAGCGAAGATCGTCGAGCGCAACCGTAAGTAGGTGATCAGCAACCTGCTCAAGCTCGCGGTCGGGAAGGGTGGCTTGCCCCCGCCGCTTCTAAGCTGGAGATTCACAATGATGGGTCCTTCACTCAGCGGGGGCAAGCCACTCTTCCCGACCGCGAGCTTGAGGATCATGGTAGGTTCCGGCAGTCACTTGGTGGACTCAGAGGTCAGCAAAGTGGTCAACCTCAGTGGGGTTTAAAGAAGACCGTCATGCAAACTATAGAGACCGCGCGAGTGTATCTGCGGCCCTTTACTTCGGATGATCTCGACTCGTTCGCATTGATTGGAAGCGACCCGGACGTGATGCGCTACATCGGGGACGGAAAGCCTCAATCAAGAGAGCGGACCCGAACGCGGTTTAACGCAATCCTCGACCACCATAACCGGCACGGCTTCGGTGTGTGGGCTGCAGTCGATAAGACTAGCGGCGAGTGGATGGGGTTTTGCGGATTGCAGTTTCTGGACAACGCATCCGAGATCGAAGTCGGATATCGACTCGCGAAACGGTTCTGGGGAATTGGCCTCGCTTCCGAAGCGGCAAAGGCGAGCCTGCGGTATGGCTTCGAAGCACTCGGCCTCAACCGCATCGTCGCGGTTGTGCAGCCGGGGAACATTGGTTCCCGTCGCGTGCTCGAGAAAATCGGACTCAGGTATGTGAAGGATGCTCGCTTCTACAACTCCGACGTGAAGTACTACGCAATGACGCGAGAAGAATACCAGCGCGATGATTCAACATACATCCAACGGCCGGCAGAAGACTGACCGGCGCCGCGGTACCGCCTCGCTGTGGCGCGAGACGTCGCTGCCCTACTTGCTGATCGCGCCGACGGTCGCGGTGCTGGTTGCGCTTTCGATCTATCCTCTCTTCTATGCGGTGAAGGTCAGCCTTCAGACCGGCTCAGGTGAAGCGGCGCGGTGGACCGTTGCGAACTTCGCGCGGCTCGCGAGCGACAGGTTCTTCCTCGAAGCGCTTGCCCACACTTTCATCTACGCGGCGGTTGCGCTCACGTTTGAGTTCGCACTCGGGTTGGGCCTCGCCGTGCTGCTGGATCGGCCCTTGCGCGGCAGATCGTTGTTTCGAAGCGCGCTGCTGATTCCGATGATGCTGCCTCCGGTCGTGGTCGGAGTGGTTTGGCGATTGATGCTCAACCCGGATTTCGGCGCGGTCAACGGCACGCTCAAGGGCGCCGGAGTAAACACCGAGGCTTTGACCTGGACGGCGTCGCCCACGCTTGCGCTGGCGTCGGTCATCGCCGTGGACATTTGGCAATGGACGCCGTTCATGTTTCTGGTACTGCTCGCCGGGTTGCAAGCGATCCCGCAAGAACCCTATGAAGCAGCGGTCATCGACGGGTCGAGCGCGTGGCAAACCTTTCGCCATGTCACGCTCCCGCTACTCAAGCCGGCGATCCTGATTGCGCTATTGCTCCGCACGATGGACCTGCTGAGAGTGTTCGATCAGATCTTCATTCTGACCGAGGGCGGCCCGGGATTCTCGACCGAGACGGTCAGCCTGTACATCTATCGCACGGCATTTCGCTTCTCCGACTTCGGTTACGCGGCGGCGATGTCGTTTGTGTTGCTCGTGCTAACAAACATAGTCAGCGTCGGCTATATTCGATTGCTTCAGAAACAGGAGGCCGTTTGAGCGGACAGCACCCGACATCCAAAGCTGCAGGGCAAAGCCCGCCGGGCGCGTGGCTAACGAGGCTTGCCCGATCGACAAAGTACGTCCTGCTCAGCGTGTCAGTGTTGGCGGCACTCACGCCGGTTTACTGGATGGTGACAATCTCGCTCAAGAGCGAGGTCGACCAGTTCGCGGTGCCGCCGCGATGGTTGCACTTCTCCCCGACATTAGCTCACTACTACGACGCGTTCTTCACACGTTCGTTCGGCCGGTACTTGACCACCAGCGTTACGGTTGCCGTGCTTTCGACTATCCTGGCGGTGACGATTGGAACGCTGGCAGCTTACGGGCTATCGCGATTCAGGCTACGGGGCAGGCTCGACCAGCGGTTGTCGCTGTGGATACTGTCCACGCGAATGTTTCCGCCCATCGTGACCGCGGTCCCGCTGTTTCTGATGATGCGCGATCTGCGTTTGCTGAACACGATCACATCCCTGGTGATCGTTTACACGGCGCTCAATCTACCGTTCGTCGTGTGGATGATGCGTGGATTTTTTCGGGAGCTCCCTCGCGAATTGGAAGAGGCGGCAATGGTTGATGGCGACTCGCGGCTTGGGGCATTGGTGCGAGTGATTCTTCCGTTGGTTACCCCGGGTCTGGCTGCCACAGCCGTCTTTTGCCTGATCGTATCGTGGAACGAGTTTCTGCTTGCGCTGGTGCTGACGCAGACCGATGCGGCGATGACGCTGCCGGTGGGAATCGCCGGGCGCGTGACTCAGTACGAAATCAAGTGGGGAGTGATGAGCGCGGCGGGAGTGGTTGCGATGATTCCAATACTGGTGTTCGCGATGGCGGTTCAGCGCTACCTCGTGAGGGGGTTGTCGCTGGGCGCAGTGAAAGGGTGACAAGTGATGCGTGGTGCGTGAAACGTGATGTGTGATGCGTGACCGGACCGAAGTCGAAGTGCAGGTTCATCAGGCATCATCCGGTCACGCATCACGCATCACGCATCACGCATCACGTTTCACGCATCACGCATCACGCGTCACGAATGAGTTTCAATGGACGTGAGATTCGAAAACGTAACGAAGAAGTTCGGCCAAACGGCGGTGGTCGATAACTTCAGCCTTGAATCTGAAGACGGCGAGCTGGTCGTCTTGCTTGGACCATCGGGGTGTGGCAAGACGACAACCCTGCGAATGCTTGCCGGACTCGAAGACGCAACGTCGGGTGACATCTTTGTCGGGAACGAGCGCGTGAACGATGTTCCGACTCGCCACCGCGACATCGCGATGGTCTTTCAAAACTACGCGCTCTATCCTCACATGACTATCGCGCAGAATATCGCCTATCCGCTGCGGGTTCGAAAGATCGCGAGAGACGAGATCAACCGGCGAGTGAACCAGGTCGCCGACATGCTCGAGATCGGCGGTCTGCTCGGAAGAAGACCGCGCGAGTTGTCGGGAGGCGAACGCCAGCGCGTCGCGCTCGCCCGCGCGATCATACGCGAGCCCCGCGTCTACTTGATGGACGAGCCGCTTTCGAACCTCGACGCGAAGTTGCGCGTTCAGATGCGCGGGGAATTGAAGCGATTGCAGCACGAGCTGGGTACTACGGCAATCTACGTGACCCACGATCAGGCTGAGGCGATGACCCTCGCGCACCGAGTGGCGATCATGCGTAAGGGTAAGCTCCAACAATTCGACACGCCGATGAACATCTACAACCGTCCGGCCAATCGTTTCGTCGCGGAGTTCGTCGGCAGCCCGAGTATGAACTTCATCGAAGGCCGATTCGACGCTCCCGCACGCAGCTTCGCAAGCGACGCGCTGTCGCTGAGGATCGAGGAGCGTCAGCTCACCAGACTGAATGGCTGCGACCGGGTCACGCTTGGCATCCGCCCTGAACACGTTGAAGTTTCAACTGCCGAGCGCGATGGCTGGCTGAAGGCAAAGGTCTACGTGACTGAGTTAATGGGGAACGAGACATTCGTGTTCTTGAGACTGGGCGATGAGAAGATAGTCGCTCGTGCTGCTGCGGATTTTCGCGCTGATATGGATACGCCGGTGTGGGTGCGGATCGAGATGGACAAGGCTGGCTTCTTTGACTCGAAGACGGGAGATGCGGTTTGATTTCGGATTTAGCCCTGGGAGCGCAGGCTTAGCGTCCTTTGCGAGTCTTAGCGTACTTTGCGCGAACCTCGTTTCTCGCAAAGAACGCTAAGCCTGCGCTCCCAGGGCTAAAATCCAAAATCAGAAGACGGTAAAGGAATAAGAGGATGAAACTGGCACTCAACGGCGCGACTACGATGAAAGCGGGCCTCGTCGCCGATATCGAGGCGGCGAGCGCGGCAGGGTTCGACTGTCTGGAAATCTGGGCTTCAAAGCTCAGACAGTTCTTAAAAACGCGCAGCTCCGCCGAGCTTAAAGCGTTGTTCGACAATCACTCGCTCGCACCGTACAGCATCAACTCAATCGAGAGAATAACTTTTAGAGACGAGCGCGGGCATAAGGATCTGCTGAGCGAATGTGCGGAGATATGCCGCCTGGCCTCCGAGATCGATTGCCCTTATGTAGTCGTCGTGCCGGGTTTGCTGCCCCACGGAGCAACACGCGAGGATGTGATAGTCGAAACGAGCCGGGTGCTCGAAGAACTCGCGGTGATCGCAAGCCGATTCGGTGTCGGGCTAGCATTCGAGTTTCTAGGCCAACCGGCGTGTAGCGTGCAGACGCTCGAGCTGGCTTCGAAGATAGTCGAGCGCGTTGCCCGGCCGAATGTCGGGCTGGTGATTGACAGCTTTCACTTTTACGCGGGCGGCTCGACGATAGAATCAATCGACGCACTCGACGTGGCACGGCTGTTCATCTTTCATATAAACGACGCTGAAGACCTTCCGCGCGAGCAGCTCGAAGATCGACACCGGCTGTTGCCCGGGATTGGAATCCTGCCACTCAAAGGAATCGTCGCGGCGCTGCAACGCATCGGTTACGACCGCGTGACAAGCGTCGAAATATTCAGACCCGAGTATTGGGAGCGCGATCCCACTGAGCTTGCGCGGGAAGCGCGGGCGGCTGCCGCCAGGGTCCTTGGCTTACAGTGATCTGAGGTGACGGGGAGAAGGATGGGCAAGTTGAGGGTTGGAATTATCGGCGCGGGTTACATAGGCGGGCTTCACGCAGCAGTGCTTGCGCGAGATGAGCGAGTGCGCGTCGCGGCGATTCACGACATCGACCGCGACCGGGCCGAGCGATTGGCAAGCTCAACCGGCGCCGCGATCGCGCGTGATGCCGAAGCATTGATCGAAGGCGTAGACGCCGTCTACATCACGACACCCAACACCAAACACACCGCCCTCGCGCTTGCGGCCATCGCGGCAGGCAAGCACGTGTTTTGCGAAAAGCCGATGGCTACATCAATCGCAGATGCGCGCGCAGTGCTTGCTGCGGCGTCCCAAACCAACGCGCTGTTTCAGGTCGGGCACAACAGGCGCTTCGCCCCGGTCTACGCGACGCTCAAACAAATGCTCGCGGAATCAGCGCCGCCGCATTCGGCTCACGTCAAGATGAATCGAGGCGAGCTGCTCAACCCCGAGTGGGTCGGCGATCCCAAAATCACGGGCGGGTTTCTTTACGAGACGACCATCCACATGTTCGACATGATGCGATTTCTGTTCGGCGAAGTAGCGAGCCTCGACGCCGTGGGATCGTCACACGAATATCCCGAGACCGATGATTTTTCAGTGTTGCTGCGATTCGAATGTGGAATGCACGCAACTCTGGCGAGCTCGGCTGATGCTACATGGCTATTTCCTTTCGAGCGCGTTGAAGTCTTCTGTCACCATCGGACTTTGGCGACTCGCGAGATGGAAAGCTTATCCGGAAGCGAAGGACTGGATGGGAGGTATTTCACTCAGACGATGCAACAGCTATCGAAAGAGGAGAAGTGGGGATATGCACAGGAGGATCGAGCGTTCGTGGATTCAGTGGTGAACGGGGCGCCTGCCGCGGTTACGGCGCTTGACGGATTCAAGTCGGTCGCGCTCGTCGATGCGTGCTACCGGGCGGTTCAAACCGGGAAGCGCGCCCTTCTTAGCGATTAGGGCGGATCACAAGAGTGTGGGGGGCGCATTGACAGCGCGGCCGACTGTCTTAATTCGCGGGTCTTACAGTCTGCTGTCGGCTGTAATACTCATTAAGCGCCTGCGGGAACGCGTTGATACCTGCGGGAACCGATTGCGGATCGATCTCTTTCCCGGCTAAGACATCCCGCCCTTTCACGCCGTACAAGGGTTTATTGAGGTTATTATCCGGATTGAGCAAGAAATTCTTGAAGAACCCGCCACCAAGTCCGGCTCCAACTAAGATACCTTTGTAGAGGGCGTACGCGATGATGTTTGCCTTCGCTGTCTGAGCCTTTTGCTCGTCAGTTATTGACCCCACCGGGCCGCTTGTGGGCCGCTTTTCTCCCTTCATCTGCACTCGGCCCTTTTGGAACCAGCTCAAAGCTGTTTCATTCATAAACAGCAGGATTATGTCGGCTGTGTCCCCGCCTCCAAAGCCGGCACCCGAGAAAACATAATAGGCCGGCAAGCTCCATCCTGCGGGATTGCGGCGACTGATCACACCGTATCCGAGTGACAACTTATCAACGATCAAGTTCGCCGTGACCACACGAGGGATCACGCCGACAGCGTGCGCGTTGTCGATAAGCTCTCTTGGGATGCCACTATGAGGAAGTTCGGCAATCGTCTTAAGAACGTTGGCAGATTTCTCGGATCTCTCGACAGCCTTCTTGAGTTGTTTAGGTTCAATCTTCTGTGCAAACGCCGAATGAGGCCAGAGCCACAGTACGAGAACAAACAAAACTGGCAAAAGAATCGTCCCATTCAAACTTGAGGTCTTTTTCATCCCTGTTCCTCGTCAACGAACAAGACCAACAGAGCTTGTGCCATTCCTATTTATCTTCTCCAAGTGTTTCAACCTTAACACCGGAACGAGTTTCGAAGGCCGGAAGAATCACTTTGTAGTTATTCTTGTCCAGCCTCAACACAGCGTAGTCTTTATCGGTTTTGACAGTAAGCCAGTGCTTTCTACCCTTCATGAAGAAAAGCGGCAGCGCGAAGATACCAACAGCAATGGCAGCGCCAACCCCTGCCTTCCATCTCGGATGCTTCGAGTAAGTATACTCCGCGCTCTTGATCTCAGAGTACGTAAAGTTCTTAAGGATACTGCCTTCCTTGCGAGATTCGATCATAAGGTGGGTTTCCTCAAATCGTAATCGTACCGGTGTTTGATCGGCCTTGTTGCCGTGGGGAACAAGCATTTCTACGTTTTGGAATACATCAGGACCCTTAGCGGCCTGCTCCTGGCCCATAGATGGCGGTACTGACATAAAGGTGAGGACCATAACGAGCACTAGTGCGATGGACTGCATTTGTAGTCTCCTTCTTCAAACTCTATACAGGTCGTGCGGGACCAGAATTCTTCATCTAGCCTAACAACTACTACTTCCATTCGCTAGCAAAAACGTCTGGCTCTATTGACCCTCTCTAGTATCAGGAAGAGTTAGGACTGTCTGCCAGGTATTCCCCCCATCATCCGTGCGATAGACCTTGTTGTAACCGACTAACCAGCCGTTCTGCGCGTCGCCAAAATATATTTTGTCGTATCCTAATTCCTCGCCTCCTCCGGAAACCCTTTCCCACTCTTTGCCGCCATCGATTGTATGCAGAACGAGAGGCTCAAATTCCTTGCCTGTGGCAGCCTCGTCCAAGACCTCTTCCCCTACAGCCCAACCCTCGTCACCGTTGACGAAAAAGATCGATGCGAGACTAACGTTTTCGACTGGCACTCGCAGTCTCCTCCAAGTCACTCCCCCATCGCGCGTGCTATAAATCCCACCCTTCCTAGTACCGGTACAGAGCCAACCAACATGCCGATCGATGAAAAAGAGGTCACGTATCCACTCACCGGGCAATTTCAGCTTGCCCCCATTCCATGTCTTGCCGCCGTCTGTGGTGCGATAGACTGATTTCTTTTGGCTGTACCACCAACCTGTCTCGGAGTCGACAAACACCAACTCCGCGATCAGCTCTAGGTCTTCGACATCCCATGGAATTTCGGAAGGCTTCCAAGTAGCGCCTCCGTCCTCGGTCCACCAGATTGCAAATGGTTCAGCAAGCCATCCGTGTTCTTCATCCACGAACTCAACTTGCATGATTCCGCCGACCAGATCGCCGGCAAAGTATTCTCGATTCGTAACAACAGACCAGGTTGTTCCGCTATCGGCGCTGCTCAGCACTTCTTCTTTTTCTTTAGAATTGATGGACCACCCACGTTTCGAGTCAATGAAGCTAATTTTCTCAAGCCGACCGGTACCGGCGTAGGGTGTTTTGCCCCACGCAGAACCACCGTCTTCACTGCGCAGCAACTCTCCACTGCCTGTGATAATCCATGCGCTAGAGAGCCCGCTGAATGCGGAAGCTTCAATCGGCCACCTGAGCCTGAGCATTTCGGGAACGCGCGACTCTTGTGCCGAGTTCTTGCTTTCCTGTTGAGGTTTTGTCTTTGTGCAGCCGCTTGCCAAGAGAATGGAGCAAACTAACAAAGAGCAAATCGCGGCCTTCTTCATACGGACTCCTTCCTGTGATTCATCCTTGCCGAATGTGAACTACAAGCGAACTGTTACTTGATGCACTTTTGGTAACCTTTTGGCTCTTTGTACTCAGGTCTGATATCTACTTGTACCTTCACGAATCCGTCCGCACGATAGCGCTCTTTCAACCGCTCGGCGCAGCCTTCAATAGATTGATCTCTAGCAAAGCACCGGGGTTAATGCCGCAGCGATGGATCACAACCGCGTCGGTTAAGTGTCCGCTACCAAGAATCTCGGTTCTTCCGACTCGATACTTAGGTCTTGCCTGCCGTTGGGATTGGCGCGCTTCTGAATCGCTGTCACTCATCGCAGTTGCACATGACTCACCATTCTTCGCCTCAACGTAAGAAGCTGTAAAACAAAATGGCAAGAGGATCGCTACCGAAATTTTATGAAGGGACGAACGGTCCATTTTTCGCTTTCTCGTTGTGGACCTGCACTATGCAGTCAGGGCATAACTCGTTATTGATCGGTTCGTGGTCTGATCGTATGAGATCGAGACGGCGAACCTTCTCTCAAAAGGAAGACAGAGCCCAACCTTCAACTATCGGTCCCAGCGCGCATGGGGCGTAAGGTCTGCTTTACGGCACCGACCAAATAATACTTCATCCGGCTTCATAATCTGTATCTTTCCCGACTTAGAAGCCGATTCCAGTGTCAGCACACTATCTCCGGACGGGCTATTGATGTCGATGTTTCCCCCTTCTGCGAATCCAGACATAGCGATGGCTAGCTTGCCATATCTGCTATAGAGGCCCAAGTATCCGCTGTCTTCGTTGGCAAATAACATCAGTTTCGGAACACCTTGACTATTGAAAATACCCAGGACGCCTCCGCGGTCCGATGAGTAGACCGCTGCCACTGAAGTCCCCTTGTTGTTGTATACCGTGAAGCGTCCGCCATCCGATTCAAAAGACAGTTTAGCGACTATCTTTCCCTCCGGGTTCTTGAATAAGAGGCCATCTGGTGGGACGATCAATTCGCTTGCGTTATTCGACCCAGCCGGTTGAGGTTGCTGAGCCGCAAGCAAGCGACTAGACACCACGCCACCTGCCAGGCTAACGATCAGAGCAATCACCACCACTAACCCAAATTGATATCCACGCACATTTCGCGAACGAAGACCATCGCTTTCGTTACTCATCTTTCATCACCTCCTTGCAGCACAACCTAGCACCGCATCGACATATTCCTGTGATCTGGCGGTTAAACCGATCCTTTTAACGCTGGTCGCGCCTTGCTTGTATGCGCCCAATGCCGTGCGAACATCGCCGTTGAACCCGTTGAGCAGATTGCTTAAGATGCCTCGTAGACAATTGTGTGTTGGTGGCGGGGTCTTTCAATTGCGCAACGGTGAAGGTTCCGAGACCGAGACTGTTTGCAGTCGAAGGCTTGATTTGAAACAGACCGACTTCTCCCTGAAAGCCTATTTGTTCAGGGTTAGAGCTACTCTCGATCGCGGACTGGCATAGCACAATGTTCTTACCTAAACCGCTTTCATTGTTTTGCTTGATCGTCTTTCTTAGGCTACGTGCGACACGCGCCGCCTGCGATGCCGCCAGCCAAGCTCTACGTTCTGCGTCTTTACTTGCGAGCCTACTTCCGGTTCACCTGGCTCAATAGTTTTACTATTGCTAGCCAACTAGCACTTAGACTGCGCATCGACTCATTTTGCAAGCTTGCATTATGCTCCTTCTCAGCCAATTCCAATGCCGTGTTGCCTTGATTGTTCTTCGCCGTGACGTCGGCGTGTCTTTCTATCAGAAGGCGCACAGTCTCAACATGTCCAAACTTTGCGGCTAGCATTAGAGCTGTCTCACCATTCCGCTCTTTTACGTTTGAGTCCGCACCTCGATCCAAGAGCATTCTTGCGAGATCAGTGGCGCCCCAGCTAGAGGCTCGCATAAGGGGTGTGGCACCTCCGAAGTCGGGAATGTTGACATCCGCTCCACCCTCTAACAGAGCTGCGACATTCTTGGTGGTTCCTCCCGGATCCAAGGCCGCCAGCAAGGCGGTGGACCCAGACGCGTCGCGGACATTGACATCAGCACCTGCGCGCAAGAGCGCTTTAACCGCCGCCGGATTGACCTTCCCATTCGTTGCCGCATAGAACAGCGGAGTTTGCCCGCGTTGATCTTTTCCATTCACAGCGGCTCCTCCGCGAACCAGCCGCTCGATAGCTGCGGCGTCACCGCCAGCGGCCGCTTCGAACAAGGTTCTCCGGGCGTCGGAATGCTCATTGGCTTTCCTTTGCTTTTGTCGTTTAGGCAACGTTGAATTATTAGGGTTATGGGCGTCACCCCGTCTCCGCACTGAAGAAACAGACTGGTCAGCAGCAGGCCGTGTACACCAAACCTCGCTACTCGAATGTAAGCGAGCACTCTCTTGTTCATAAGTGTCCTACTGCGCGGTCTACAGGTCATCTTTTTTTTGGTGAGGCGGAGTTCTCAGGGCTTCCCTTAACATGTTGAGAATCCTTCTTCGGTTATTCCTTTCGTAGTTGTTTACAGATCGCGCATCTTCCGCGTATCTTTCTTCCGCGAGTTGCAGCGCGGTTCGATTCTCACCGTCCTTTACACGTGGATCAGCTCCGCCTTTCAGCAGGATCTCAACAGCTTTCGCGTGTCCCAGCTTTGCTCCTATCATAAGAGCGGTGCTGCCTTGTCTTTGCCTCTTGTTTGGATCGGCGCCTTTACTCAACAGCATCTGCAGGATGACCGCGTCATCCCAACCAGCGGTCCTCATCAGAGGAGTGTCACCGCCAAGATCCGCTGCATTCGGGTCAGCGCCGCCCTCCAGCAAGGCTCTGATGATTCCAGGAGTTCCGCCAGGGTCTATCGCTATCAACAGCGCGGTAGTTCCACTGTTGCTTTCTGTCGCGTTTACTTCCGCCCCCGCTTTGAGCATTGCAGTGACGATGGAACCATCAGTCAGTCTATTGCTTGCTGCGTAGAACAGTACCGGCCACCCTTTCTCATCTCTCGCATTCACATTGGCGCCATTCCTAATCAGTCGCTCAACGCCAGATGTGTCAAGGTGAGCGATGGCGACAAGCAGTTCTTTCAACTTGATGTCTGTCTGTTGGTTCATTGCTGCTACGCGCTCACTGTGTGGCCGTCCGGGCGGCGGCTTTATCTTGCCTCTTTGATTTGCACCAGAATATGCAGAACACAATATCATTGAGAAGGGAAGATCGGAATCGAGGTCCTCCGTGAAGAGTGTTGTGCCCGAGGTAATGTTATTGATGACTATCCGGGAGAATGGAAACCCATCGGGTAGAGCATCAAGCAACACTTTGGCTGTCTCGATTCTCGCTTCGACGAGCGTCCCTTTGTCATCTACCCGCCAGGTTACCTTGCCAAATTCGCGATAGTATTTTTGCCGCTCTTCCTTGCTGATATGCCTGGTCGGAGAGATTTCAGGTACCTGTGCAGATTCAGAGACGTGGGCTGCGTTAGAGGTGCGCGTAGAACAGCCACCTCCAAAGGTTCCGAGAATCCCTACGCTTGCCACCAGCGTCAAAATGTATCGTTCCATGATTCTCCTGACCCACCCCCTGTACCCGGAGAGATGGAAAGCTTACAAAATGCGTTCTAATCCGACATTTCGGAGGAAGCGATCAAAACAACTCATGCGGCGCAGTATGCGATCAGACTCGCTGAGAACGCCATCAGTGATGGAGACCAAGCAGTCCAACTGCATTCACTGACTTTGGTGCAGCTTCGTATCTTGGTTGCGAACTCACATTTCCCGCAGCCTAGGCGTCATTTTGTTGTCGGTCTGAACTGCCTCTCGATCGTATCTCCGAGGGACTTGTATGACACTTTACCTGCCGGCTGAAAACGGTCGCCGTTCCAAACGTATCGAGTCGTAGAAAAAGGACCGACTCCGCTGTCTCCGGTTGTAATCAGGACATCAACCTGTCCGTGACCGGAAACATCAATCAACGCCGCGTCAACGCGATAGCGTTCATCGAGTAGCACCCGGGCTTTCGACGAGTCCACCGCAAGGATCTCGATTCGGTCGCCAGAGCCGCCACTCCATGTCACAACCAGCGCCTCGCCGACTTCCTCGTTGAGGGCGCGAACATAGGCCGACAGTGCAGTGTCATCGCTTTTCTCTTCGAATATCGTTTCGTTGGTTGCCAGGTTCCTGATGGTCAGGCGTGATGGAACGAGGCTCGGATGCTTGAACGGTTCATCCACAGTTTCCAGTCTCGCCTCTACTTTCGTGCCCTTGTTGTCGACGGACAAGACGTTCACACTCACCGCACGATACTCGTCTTGCCCCGCCGGCGGCACATTTGTCTTGGAAGACGAGGACCCGGAGTTTGTTACTTGCGCCGAAGGCGTCGAGCAGCTCAGAAGTACGAGACTAAGCGCCGCGACCGCCCCGATCGGCATTAGTGTTTTCTTGATCATACTTCACCGCTCTACGGATAGATGGTGCGCAGGCCCTGGTTAAAGAACGTGGTTCCCGCATCCGGGCCGAATTGCCGTGTCGCGTTAATCCCAATATTAACCCACGAAGCACACCCCACAATGTTATCGGCGTAGCCGGAACCGGTGCCATAGCCTTCGAGCCCTTTTGTCAGATCACCGCCCGCCTGTCCAATACGAAGTCCCAGATAGCTCGTTCCTGTGCGAATGTTCTGAGCCGGATCCTGAATTCCATTGAAGAAGGCAGGATTTTTCGGCGCGCTAAACTGCCCGTTGCCAAGCCCGCCGGCCTTTGCCGCTGTTGGACCGATCTGCAACAAACCACGGTGCGAGCCCGCGCGAGCAGTCGGGATAAAGCGCGACTCCTTGTAAGCTTGACACACCACGGTCGCATCATCGACTCCGGCATCCCGTGCCTGATTGTTATCCTTAACCAACTGCAGCACCGCGTCAAAGGACAACGCCGCTTGCGCTACCCGCTGCGCCGGCCTCTTCCTCTGCACGCGACGCGCCCCTTTCTTAGCCATGAAACTGTTGACGGCTCCAGCAGCCGCCAAGCCTCCTATGACGAGCCCGGTTGCGCCCAGCGAGATGCCAGCCGCTACCGCGCCTCCTGTAAGGAATGACGCTGAAACGCCAGCTCCTAGCTGCCATATCCCGGTGTTAAACAAGATCGTCCCCAGTATTGGCGCAAACGCCGGAAATGCGACTGCCACGAGCACGGCGACTGCCACTACGATCGCTACCCACTTTGCGACTTTCGCAAAGAAGCTGAAGACCTTCCCCAGGAAACTAAAGAAGCCCAGTCCGCTCGGGTCTGTGTGGTTGATTGGGTCATTTGTGCAGTATGCATAAAGGTTCAGAGTCTGCGGACTCGATAAGCTCACCGAGCTCATCCCAATCGGATCGACTTGAGTGAACCTCCCTTGCAGCGGGTCGTAGTGACGATTCACAGCATAGTCCAACCCGCTGACCGTGCTTCGATCATAGCTCGTGAACCGCCGTTTCGTTGACCCGCTCGACTCAGCATCCAACGCAGTCCCAAACGGCAAAGCAGCTTGCTCAAAGCTCGCCGTGTCTTGATTGTTCGTTACGAGGCGAGTGCCCAGCCGATCAGGATGGTGATACTCCACTCGCTCGCTTCCGCCGTTGGGAGCTATCGTCGCAAGCAGCCTGCCTCCCAAATACACATAGCTCTTAACCCATCTCGGAGTCGTAGGCGCAGCGGCGGTCTCTTCGTATTCCGCAATCACCGAATCACCCGCCCACCCGTAGTACGTCCGCTGATTAGAGCTTTCATTCCCGGCCTGCTCGATCAGGCGATGATTGCTCGCGCCATAGGTATGAATGACCTGAGTGACGGCCGAATCATTCTGCACCTTCACAAGCCGGCCTGCCGCGTCGTAGACATACCTCTGCCAAGCTCCGTCTGTTCGCTGGACGCGCGTCTGATTGCCTGCTGCATCGTACTCCCACCCCGCCGTGTTGATGCGATTCGTAGTCTGATCGTATGAAACAGACGCCAGCCCGTCTCGCGGCAACAGGTTGCTCCCACCGTTGTTCGCAATGCTCACCGTGGTCGGCGTGGGCATGTCGCCGCTTACACCCCAGCCCTGCGTTGTGACAGATCCGTTTGAGCTGTTGATGATCCACCAGGCGCCATCCCTCCATATAGCCAAATCAGTCTTGCCATCGCCGTCGTAATCTCCGGGCACAGGTTTATCACTGCTATTGGGATTGCCCCACCCCTGCACTCTCCCACCGCCGGTCGAGCTGTTGACGATGTACCAGAATCCCTCTGATGGCCGCCACACTGCTAAATCAGTTTTTCCATCTCCGTCGTAATCTCCTGGCACCGGCACATCGCCGCTCACCCCCCAGGTCTGCGTTGTGACGGATCCGTTTGAGCTGTTGATGATCCACCAGGCGCCGCTCCGCCATATAGCCAAATCAGTCTTGCCATCGCCGTCGTAATCTCCAGGCACAGGTTTGTCGGTGATATTGCCCCACCCCTGAGAGCTTCCTCCCCCTGTCGAGCTGTTGATGATGTACCAGAATCCCTCTGATGGTCGCCACACCGCTAAATCAGTTTTTCCATCTCCGTCGTAATCTCCTGGCACCGGCACATCGCCGCTCACGCCCCACTGCTGAGTCCTGACAGATCCGTCCGAGCTGTTGATGATCCACCAACTGCCATCTGAAGGCCGGCGGCGTACTGAACCCGCATGCCGTTAGGATATTGGGCCTGGGCAAAGAAGATCTCGTTCGTAGCTGGGTCACTTTTAGTTGTGTAGTCTACGAATGTGCCGTCAGTGGTGTGACCCGTGAATTGCAGTATGGCGCCCACTTGGGTGACCGTCCCGGCAAAGCCATGCCGCGTACCATCGGCGTCGATAAGCATAGCCCCTTGATTACCCAATCCTGCGATGCGCCCGAAGCCGAGCGACCAGCCTGCCGCCGGCCAGTCCCGATCGATGTCGTAGATGATTTCCGAGTTTGACTTGGTCCATACGCGCGAGTTGAAGACGAGGTTGAGGGTGAGATCGATGCCGCGGCCGGGAAGGGAGAGAACCGGCGCACTGAACTGAAAGTTGCCGGTCCCGGCGCCGTGGTGTTTGGGTTTGCCTGGCGGGTCCCCACGCTCGTTGCCCGGATCACGCATCGCTCCAGAGTTACCAGGATTCCAACCAGGTCCGGGCTCTTCGACAACATTGATTTGCATCTCCTTCACCGGCCCATCAACCGCTTTGACGATAACCTGCGCAGTGTGTTCGGCGCCTTCCGCGATTATTCTATAGCTGCCAGGTGAGGGCGGAACGAACTCGCCGGAGGGCGAAATCTTCATTGGGGTTTTTCCGGAGTCATCCTCGGCCCGCCAGGTGAACTTGACGCCACCGATCTGCTGGCCCTTGGCATCGTAGGCTAGTGCGTCGAAGAACTCCATCACACCGCTCCTGATGGTCACATCGCCGGGAAATACTTGAATGCTCGTAACCCGGTCGTTACGGTCGGATTGCTTCTCAGGTTGAACCGCGGAAGACTGGCTGATGAGCCGGCGCATTGCCGACGTCCAGCCGCTGGCGTGAAACCAGAATTTGAGGTCGTCCCGCAAACCTGAAGCGATGTCAGAGAAGGTACGCGGGGCTGCGGGTACCTGAGTCGCCAGGATTACGATGATCAGGCACAAACTCAACGTACTAGTCAGGGCGCGACGGAAGGCTGGGAAGGGAAGAAGAGTGTGAGGGAAATTCGCGCGAGTCATATCGGAAGACCTCCGGTGACTTGATTCTGTCTATTGGTCGAATGGTGCGAAAACACCTAAGGGCATCCCGCCTTACGTCATTGACTCTGTCGCCCTCAGAGTCAAAGCTTTCGGAATTCTCCCTCGACATCAACCATGACGGAATCCGTATCCGGGAATTTGCAGTTATTTTCGAATCGATCAGAGTTTTCTTGAAGAGCAGGATGGGTCAAAAGAGGTGGGACGACTTATTCTCCCGCGTGAGCTTCTTAATCAAGTAAAGCAACCGGGCCATGTTCGCGGGCTTGGTATGTGCGCGTTGTATCCGGCACCGAAATCACTTGCCGGATCGCGCTGCGTCGCCGTTGGAGGACGTGAATCGGATGATCTGATTGTAGGTGGGATTCTTCACACCGGGCAGCTCCGCCGGCTTGATCGCTTCCACTGCGGGAGCGGCCGGAACTGATCCAAGATGTATGTTGCTGTAGCGCGAGTAGATCGTTCGCACGTAGTTCTGCGTTTCCACAAAAGGAGGTATGCGATAGCCGTAAAACTCAACCGCGCCCTCACCGGCGTTGTAGCCCGCGAGTGCGAGTCTGACATCCCCGCTGAATCGATCGAGCAACCATCTCAGATACTTTGTTCCACCCAGGACGTTCTCGCGCGGATCAAAAAAATTCTTCACGCCGAACCTGGTGGCAGTTGCAGGCATGAGCTGCATCAGGCCCATCGCGCCTTTCACCGACACCGCCGAGCGGTTGAACGCGGACTCCGCTCGCATAATAGAAACAATAAGGCAGGGGTCCAATCCGTTCAGAGCGGCGGCTTCCTGAACGAGCGCGTCTATCGCAGCATTCCCCGAGGAGATGTGATGTCCGGTAAGAGCAGCCGGCACTTTGATCAGCGTAGCTCGCTGAAGCGCCGCCGCGTCGGCTGCCTTTCCCCTCTTCAATTCCTCGGCGCGTGCGCGCTCCTGATCTTCGTTGGTGAGCGGCACCGGCGGCCGTTCAGGCGGCGAGAGCGGACGCTGCTGCGCCGAGGCGCTAACAGCGGAACACACTAAGATGAGGATTCCTAAAACCTTTTTCAACATCATTGATTGATCGTTACGTGAGCAAGCTCGGCGCTGTCTTCGCCGCGAACGAACAGCGTGAGCTTTTGTTTGGCTCCAACCTGCTTCGGGTCGAAGACGATGACGCCCGTCAGAGACTCACCCGGGGCGAGCAGATTCTCCGCCTTGCTTTGATTGACAACGGCCGTAAGCGGGCTCGCCTCTTTTCCCAAGCCCACCTCGAGGGACATCGCCGTGAATGCAAAATCCTTGTCACCGGTGTTCTGAATGGTGTAGCGCAGGTACGCCTTGTCGTCGAACTGGAGCATTCGCGGATCGAGAGTGATGACGATCTTCTTCGCGGTCACGCGGGTGTTGCTCACTTTGGCTTCGCGTAGTCCCAACATCAGAGCTTGCATGAAGCGCCGCTCGATTTCCTGATCGGCCCGCTGCGGCGCCAGTCGCTCGGCCTCGGCAAGTTTGGCGTCGGCCTCGGCAATCTTTCTATCGGCCTGCTCCTGCGCGTTACGAATAATCTCGCCGGCCTTTTGACGAGATTGCTGCTCTGCGTCTGCTTTCAGGCGTTCGAAGTCCGGCGCCGGCTTCTCAGGCTCGGAACCACGTTGATCGGGCGCGGGCGGCGGCGCGCTTGGGCTCGCACTAGTTGCCGGCGCCATGTCGGTAACGTTGACCATGCGGTGTGCCTGAGTTGTAGGAACTATGGTCAGATCGAAACTGTAGGTGCGCTTGCCGTCGGTCTTCACGAACATGTTGCTGGCGCCTTTAGGCGAGACGGGCTTGATGAAGACTTCATTGCCGGGATGGTCGGGTTGGCCGCTGCGCTGGACAACGAATGTGCCCTTCCCGGTGGCCGCATCGTACAGATCGCCGCAAATGATCTCTTGAACTGCCTCGGGAAAGCGGATCATCGTAGTGATTCCCTGAGCGGTTTTAATTTCTCCGATACGATCCGCATTCAATGCAAGCGTAGTGACAGGCGACTGCGCGCGCGCGCTCGAAACTGCTCCGAACGACATCAATAAGATTCCGAAGGTTACGACTACTTTCAATCTTGCCTCCCAGCTTGAACCCCGAGTACAGGACACTTCGAGACATCAGCGCGCAGTTAAGTATTGTGCAAAAGAAACGCTAGCTAAATCAAGGACAAAGTTCGACGCGTACACACAGGCCGCAATCAGAGCGCGCGAAGCTGCCTGGTTACTACGGCGTTTGCTGGAAGCCTGCGCCTGGTGCAGGCAGGCTGAGCTTTTCGACTATGTATAGAGCCAGCAACGTCGTAATAAGCAGGGTCAGCAACACGCTAATAATTGTTCTCAGTGCGTGACGGCGCTTTGATGGATCACCGGTGCGAAGCCAGCCTCGCCAACCGCACTCGCGGCAACGGTAAGTCTTGTACGAGGTCAATGCCTTGACCAGCTTCTCATTAAGCCCTCGCGTATGAGATCTGTGGGTGTGCCCTCCGCATTGAGGGCAGAGCATAGGACTCAAAGATTGCGCCCTCCTGTATTTGCTGCTAACGACAAACGCCCCGGCGTGGGTCATCGCCGAGGCGTCTTTCAAATCTCAGTCACCGAAATCAGGTGAACCTTCGCTCTACGTTGTCGGACTGGTCGGCGTCGTTGGTCCCTCGTTCCCACCCTCGTCGCCTATCGCGATGCCAGCGGCGACCGCGGCTCCAAGCCCTATCAAAGCCAGCAGACCCAACAGACCGGGGCCTATGAACCCACCAGCGCCTTTGCGGCCTTCGCATTCAACCTTCACGTCAACGCCCCCGGTGGAAGTCGCATCAAACGGCCTGTCATAGTCTTTCTTCTGACCGGCGCTGAGCGTTTCCTGCTTGGGCTCTTTCACGTCAAGCGCGCCGCGCCGTACCTCTACCTCGGTCTTCGCGCAGTTCGTTCTGATCTCGAGCAAGCCCGCCGCGCATATCAGCGTAACGGTGGTGTTGTCACCGATCTCGACTCGCCCAAGCGCACCCAGATCTACTATCGCCTTTCCATTCGAGCTGGTGCTTAAGACGCTCCCGGTCATTACGGTTGCGCCAGTTTGCGCAGGGTTGCCGTTGATCGTGACCTGACCGGATTTCACCGTGAGCGTGCCCGTGCAGTCCTGAATAAGATACGGGTCGACTGCCGGCTTGCTCACTTCGGGCGCGGCGAACGCACGGAGGGTGAAGACGGTGGCGACCGCCATCGCAAGTACGAGGCTGATCGGCACTCTGGGGTAACTCGTCCGCAATTTCATGTTTCCTCCGTGACGCGGGAAGCTTTGAACTATGCGTTCCAGGTTAGGCCCTCCCAGAATATGAGATCGACTGGCAAGAGTCAACAGCTTTTTCGCCGCGGCCGGCATAGCTGACTTCATTTGTACTCCGGCAGCTCAGCCAAAGCAATGTCACCGAGCGCCGGGTTTGTTCGATCCTTAGCGGACAGAATCGGGGTCTGTATGCCCCACTTGATCCCAATGTCCTGATCGTTCCATGCGACGCCGCGCTCGAACTCGGGACGGTAGAAGTCGCTGCACTTGTACAAAAACTCAGCGGTCTCGGTTAAAACCAGATAGCCGTGCGCGAAACCGGGCGGCACATACATCTGGCGCTTGTTTGCCGCCGAGAGCACGCTGCTTTCCCACCTGCCGAAATGCGGCGAACCGCGTCTGATGTCGACTACAACATCGAGCACTTCTCCCTGAACTACGCGGCAAAGCTTCACTTGAGGGTCCTTGATTTGATAGTGCAAGCCACGCAAAGTGTGTTTGACCGATCTGGCATGGTTGTCCTGAACAAACCGGTGTCTTATTCCTAGCTCGGCCAACTTGAGCTCGTGATAGCTTTCGAAGAAAAACCCCCGTTCATCCTCTAAGACAGTGGGCTCGATCAAACAGACACCGGGAAGCGAAGTATCAATACGTTTCATCAGTCGGCCTGGGTCACCGTGGACTTTTGATCACGCCTTATGAGATGGCAAGCGAACGGTTGTTAGTTTTGGATCCTGAATGATCGCACGCCTTCGATTACTCGCAGAACGCCAGCATCAGACAGCTGCGCCCCCATCGGCAGGCTGAGAACTTCGCGATGGATCGCTTCGGTAATTGGTAGTCGCCGGGCCGAAAGAGCCAATTCCGGATAGGCCTCCTGCAAGTGTGGCGGGACGGGATAGTGAACCAGCGTGTGAACGCCACGGCTCTTCAGATATGCCTGTAGCTCATCGCGCCGTTGACTCCTCACTACGAACAAGTGCCAGACAGGGTCCGCGCCCTCGCACACTGCAGGAAGCATCAGGCCGGTTTCTCGCAGCTCTTCAAGATACTTCGCTGCAATCCGCACTCGGCGGCTGTTCCATTCGTCCAGATGCTTAAGCCTCACTCTAAGCAGAGCCGCCTGGAGCTCGTCGAGACGGCTGTTGATACCCTTCTCGTCGTTGTAATACTTGATCTTAGATCCGTAGTTGCGAAGCAAGCGCACTTTGTCGGCTAACTCATCGTCATCAGTCGTCACCGCGCCCGCGTCGCCATAAGCTCCAAGATTCTTAGTGGGATAGAAGCTCCACCCCGCAGCGTCGCCAAGACTGCCAACCTGGCGGTCCCGGTACCGCGCCCCGTGAGCCTGCGCTGCGTCTTCGATAACTTTCAACTCGTGTTTTCGCGCGAGGTCATTGATCGGGCCCATATCCGCCGGCTGGCCATATAGGTGAACGGGAAGAATCGCTTTTGTTCTCGGCGTAATCGCTGCCCCGATGCGTCGAGGGTCGATGTTGTAAGTTCCCTCGGTCGGCTCAACGGGAATTACCGTTGCTCCAGCTTGGGAAACCCCGAGCCACGTCGCGATGTAAGTGTTCGCCGGAACAATAACCTCATCGCCCGGCCCGATCCCATACGCACGAAGGATCAGATGCAACGCTTCGAGTCCATTGCCTACTCCGACGCAATGTTTTGTGCCGCAGTAGGCCGCGAACTCTTTCTCAAACTCTTTCACTTCTTCGCCCAGAATGTACCAGGAGGAGTTCATCACCCGCTGGTAAGCGGCGTCCAGTTCATCTTTTATTTCGATGTAGGTTTGCCCTAACTCCAGGAATGGGACTTCTGCCGTCATGCCTTAACCGCCCTCAGGAATTCGTCATAGTCTTCTATGTACTCGTCGGGATCGTACACGTCGGAGGCAAGCACCATTAGCACCGCGTCACGAGAGAATTGTTTCTCGGTCGCCCAGATTCTCGGAGGTACGTAAAGAGCTAGTTCGGGTCTGTCGAGCCACACCTCGTCGCGAGCCCTTCCATCGTCGAGCGAGACCAGGCACGAACCTTTCACGCATACGAGAAGCTGATGCACCTTGCTATGTGCATGTCCACCTCGCGTCTGCCCCTCGCCGACATCGAAGACGATGAAGTACCGCTTAGGCAGGAAAGGCAACGTCTCTTCATACTGAGCGAAAGAAAGGCTCCCGCGTGGGTCCCGAATGAGAGGTAACTCTTGAAGGCGAACTGCCGCAACGCTGCAACCCTCAAGCAACCGGGCTTCTGTGGACATTCACCAAGGTCCTTTCAACAAAAAAGAAGGTGAGAAGAGCCTCCACTCGGGTTGCCTGCGCAGCTCGGAGTAGAACGGTAAATCACCAATGGTGGTCGTCCTCGCAGCCAGCCTTTCGCAGCTCCCGTTCGATGACGACGCATCTCTGTTCGCTAGCGAATTATTCCTCGTTGCGCCGAGGCCATCCCCATGGCTTTTAGTATCGAATTGCCAACGGTCTTGGCTCTGCTGTTAGGAACTATCACCATATCATTCGCCAGGATCTCGATGTCTTTCCCTCCCTTCATCACCGCGCCGATGTCAACCTGTATCTCCAGGCGCTTGCCGGTGGCCAGATCTTGACGGAAGATGACACCTTTCCCCATTGCGGCGTTGAGCGTTGTGCCCTGTGATAGCGCAATGGCCTGTCGTAAAGTCGTCCCGTCGCTTAAGCGAAAAGATCCGGGCGCATTCACCTCGCCCGCCACGAAGAACACATCGGCTTGCGGTATGTTTACAATGTCACCCGGCTCGACGTAGGCGTTCTGATCGAAGCGTCCCTGAAACAGGCCGCTGATGTTCACCGTCTTAAGCGTGTAATCGGGGACTGGTTCTTCGGCCGGACTCGCGGTTTGAGTCGTTTGATTCGCTACAACAGCCGGCGACTGTTTGGTAGTTCCGTCAGCGTCGCTCGACAAATCGGCTTTCTTGTTGCTCTTGACCTCGCGAATGATGAATGCAGTAGAGCCGTGGTTCTCAGCCAGCCCCCCCGCGACGTTAATCAACTTCAATAGCGACGGATGGCCTTCCATCTGATAAACGCCCGGCGACCTAACTGCCCCCTGTATGAAGAAGGTGCGGCTGTAATACTGCTTCACTACCACAAGCACCTGCGGGTCTTTAAGGTAGCGGTTACGCAGTGTGTCGCCAATGAACCTGGACAGTTCCTCGGGCGTCTTGTCTTGCGCCTTCACCCGCTTTAGATAAGGCATCAAGAAAGTGCCGTCGGCGTTGACCTGATATGTGTTTGATAATTCGGGTGCGTCTTCCACTCGAACCTCGATCACATCGCGAGGACCGATGCGGTAGTCCTGATCGGGCGCGACCACGATCGACGGTGTTGTGTTTTGCTCGACAGGCGTGGAAGGCGGAAGCTTGACCTGCGGCTGCTGGCGAGTCTGCGCCGCCGCCGGCGCAAGCGCGACAACGAGTAGCGTGATCATTGCTCCTATGAGGATTGGCTGCGTCGTCCTGGTTTCGTCGCTCATACCCGTACTCCTATTGCGAAACAGCGTCGTGGCCGGCGCCGTGAATCCTTCGACCGCAAGAAACATCAGCGGCCGCGTCTGTGTTTAGGGTTCGAATTATACACCCGGCATCGATCACTTACTATGTTCCCTTATCGAGAAGTCATCGAACCACACGGTTCCCCGCGTCGGTTCGTCGTAGCTGAATTTTGGCTTGCGTTTTACTGAGACGAAAGCGCCGTTCGCGTTTTCAGGCGCCACAAAGTCGACCGTGAGGCGTTGCCAATCGCTTGACCCTCGAGCGACAGGCTCGGACGCGGCTATCCAGACCGGCGAAGCGCTGCCGGTCACCACCACCCGCGGACCTTCGGGAGTTTCAAAGCCGCTCGTCTTGGCGTAGCACTCAAGCCTGTACCGCGCGCCCGGTCGAAGCAGCACCATCTGCTTGACCTCGTTGTCGAGGCGGGTTGTGTCTTGCCCGGCGAAATCTATCCTGAGCGATCGCGAACCTGATCGAGCTACCGTTTCGTCTATCGCGAGCCGCGCATATTCGGTTCGTCCGAGTGACCACTCGAACTGTGCGAAATCCTTTGCAATGTCTGATTCAAAGCTGCCATTCCAAATTGGCGCCGACTGTCGGTCGCTGCCGGCGAGATCGCTCAAGAGATCGCGCGCCGTCTCTAACTTTCCGGCGGCGATGAGCGTATCCAAAAACGCGGAACTCTCCCTGGACGAGGCTATGCGGTCTCTGCGATCGATGCTGCTGAAGATGCTCGCCGCTTCCGCCGGTCGCGAAACCTTGAGCAGAAACTGCGCCAGCGCCAGCCTGGTTCTTGGATCGTTCCCGCTGACGGCCTGGACGGCGTTGACGTCTCCGCCCGAGGCACGCCACACAAGATCCAGTGTCCCGGCCAGGAGTTCGCGATTGATGATGACGGCGATGCGGAACTCATCAAGCGACTCAGTCAGCTTACCCTCTCTCACCAGCAGGTTCCCGAGCCGATAGTGAACGCTCCAGTAGTTTGACGCCAGAGCGCTCGCCGATTTCAGCGATTCTTCCGCGGCTGCCCGGTCGCCGCCGGCTTCCTTGATCGTGGCCAGCGTAAGCCTGAATCGGTAGTCGTGGGGCGATAGATTCACCGCGCGTTGCGCATGCGACTCGGCCCGCCCCAGATCGCGATCGCTCTGCGATAGTTCGGCCGAGGCCAGTCGAGCATTCAATCGCGCGGAGCCCGGAAAGTATTCGACAGGCACTCGGAGCATGTCGCGCGTCACCGCGATCCGATAGTCGGCAAGCGTGCCAATGACGAACCGCGATACTATCAGCGCGAGCAGCAGCAAGCCGCCGGCAAACGCCCCCATTGCGAGCGCTAACCTTCCGGCCGGTTTGGTTAGATTCAGCTCAAGAACCATGCGGTTTAGCGAGTCTGGTGTTATCGAAAAGCGACCGGCGGCGGCGGCCGTTTGCGCAGGCTTCGCCCCAGGTCGGTTGAACCCAAAACGGGAAGCCGCAACAAGCGGCGTTAGCACTTTCAAATGACGCGGTTCACTGACCCCGCGTTCGTTCTAACTCGCGCCTGGCGATTGCCAACACAAACGGCGTCACTGGCGACCCAGCCTTTCGAAGATGAAATCCACAACCTGGCCGGCCTCACCTCTATTGCCTTTCAAGACCTGAGCCTGCGACGCGACCAGCCGGACAGCTTCGAGCATCCTCGCGGGTTGCCGGCGGGCGGAAACGGTGTTGGCCATGAGCTCAAGCGCGCCTTCGCCTGCTGAAAGCTCGCGCGGACGCCATCTCGCCCCAGGCTTGTATTTGCTCACGACAACCAGCCCGACCGGCAGAGGCTTGACTCCTGACCGTCCCCCCAATGCTTCGACCCGATATTTTTTCGATTTCCCGGGATGACCGTTCTCTCGGATCGACAGCGGCCTCGCGTAATGATGCACGCGACCTTGATCGTCGAGCACGGCATACTCGTCAGAATAGTAGATGGCTCCTGCCTTCACCAGCGCCGCAACCAGACTGGTCTTTCCGCTGAAGCTGCGTCCGGGTATGACGATCGCTTTTCCTCGCCAGCCGACCACTCCCGCGTGCACGAAGACTCTGCGCGGCGCGGTCTCCGCCACGAAAAGCTGCAGGTCCGATTCAAACGCGTCAATCGCTTGCTTCATCGTAGACGCGCCGGTTATTTTCTCCTCATCAGCATATACGCGAGGGAGCCGTTGACCCTTGCCGCGCGGTTCCTCGACGCCGAGTACGAACGAATATAGTCGATCCACGACGCGTGAACGCGAGGGCTTCCACCCGGGCGGCAAGCTAAGCAGAATCCGATCGAGGGTCCTCTTCCTATTGGCCCGAACGCCAAAGCACACTCCGTACGACGTGAATGAGAGGCTCTCCGCCCACACTCGGCGGTCTAAATCGGAAATCTTACTTTGCTCGGTGTTCAGACGAAGAGAATTTGACTTAGGCACCCATGCCCTCCCGATCGTTCTTTTTCTTTCCCAATCAACGCTCGCGGCGCAGTTACGACGGCACAATGGTCGGATCGCCAAAGAGCATATCATTATTAGCGCCGAATTTTGCGCCGGGCTCGACTGTCGCTCACAGCATCAACCGTGGGGGCTAACAGATCACGAATAATATCAAGTCAAGGTTAAGCACCGGCCCCGGGGTGAGTCAACCTTCTACTGCGTCGAAAGAAAAAAGGGACCATAACCAGGCTTATGGCCCCAGAGGAATCCGGTTTAGAAGAAAAGCCCGCTCACTTTCCATGTGAACGGGCTATTGACTCGAGCGATGCTTGTTAGCCCATTATTTGAACTTGAAGTTCGCTCGATGAATGGTGCCGTCAATCAACTTCACAACCAGTTGCCGGCAGGTGTTGGCCCAGGTCTTATCTGTTTTCCAGACGTAGCTGTACTGATTAGTGGTGGCATCGAAAGACAGGCCGGTTGATCCAGCCGCTACTGTCGACTCGGCGCCTTCCACCTCGGCCGTCGAGCCACAAGGTATTACTTGCGACTTGGGATAACCAGTTTGGAAGATCCCCAGTCCCTTGTTACCGCCCAGGCTGAATTTTATCTGTACGGAAGAGCCGGCCTTCACCAAGTTTACTGCTGGGAGGTTGTCAATCGGAGGGAAGAAACCGCTGAAGTTGTAAATCACAAATACGGTCGCCTCGTCGGTTGCAGTAAGACCACCATCATCGGTGACTTGCACCTTGATCGTATGCGTGCCAGGAGCAGTCAATGCGGCAGCCGAAAAGGTCGCGGTCTGGCCCGGCGTCTCAAAGCTGCCATTGTTGTCGAGGTCCCAGGCATAGGTGAGAGTCCCGCCGTTCGGGTCGCTCCCCACCGCACTTACCAGGACGGATCCGCCTTCAACCACCGAGTACGGTCCGCCCGCATCGACTGTTGGGGGGTCGTTAAGGGCCAGCCCCACGACGACTGGGTCGTGATCAGACGCGCGGAATGCGCCCGGATCATAGAACGTATTAACCTGATTGACTGTCTTGAACTCGACGTTGTAGTCGAGGACTACCGGCTCATCAGCATTGATATGCCACTCGGTCGCGCCTGTCACTTGCGAAGACAGGGTTGCGCTGGCCAGCGCGTGATCAAGATAGCCTGACTGCCCGTCGAATTGGTATGAGTAGGCATCGGCTCCCACGAAAGCATTTATCAGCTCAGTGTAGCCGGCGTTCTTGATCACGGTGATCGGGTCTTCCTTCGCATAAGAATTGAGATCGCCCATGATCAGAAAGTCCGGATCGCCGCTGCCAGTGGGGTCTGTCGCAAGCCAGTTAACCAACGCCGTGGCAGCGTTGGTGCGGGTCAAGTTACAGTTGCCCTGACCATCACCTGTATCAGGGTCACCTATGTCAGCGCAGGCCGAGCCCTTTGACTTCAAGTGATTGACCACGACCGTGAATTTCGCGCCCGTCGAAATCTGACTAAACGTCTGAGCCAGCGCCGGACGATTTCTTGTGTCAATGAACAGCGGGTCCACCGTCGTAGTGAGAATGGCGTGTGAGCCGACAGGCGCAACGGTCGCGGGCTTGTAGATGAACGCGACGCGAATTTCATCTGTCCCGACCACTCCGGTATTAATAAAGGCATAGGTGCCAGGCGCGGTCGCTGCGTTCAGGCCGGCTACAAGGTCTTCAATGGCGCTGTTGGGGGTCGCGTCATTTTCTATTTCACTCAACCCCGCAATATCAGGATTGATGGTCGTAATCGAGTTGATGATCTTGTCTCTCTGGCGTGTGAACTCAGTCGTTGTGTCTGCGCCTCGCGCAGTCGGGAATCCTCCGCCCAGCCCGTCACCGTTGAAATAATTCAAGACGTTGAGGCCGGCGACTTTAAGCGTGCCGCCAACAGCAGCGTGCGCGGCCGGTCGCGGGTTATCCGCGGTAAAGCTGATCGGACCCACCGGTTGCACTCGGTAAAGCCCGAACCTCTGCTCCAGCACACCGGTCAGGCCGCTGACCTTGTAACCCACCCGCAGAGTGTTGAAGGCGCTCAACCCTGGAGCAGGATAAAGCGTCGGGTCGATGTTTTGAAGGTTGTTGGCGTCATCGAGCACTATGCGTCTGCGGTCGTTGAGGTCTTGTTGCGCGATAGCCAAGGCGCCGGGCGTTGTGATGTTGGTCGGATTCAACAGGCGTCCGTCTACAGAAAGACCGACTTCCCCGAATCGGCCAAGGGTGAAGTTGTCGGTAACGGTCAAATCTTGCAGAATGTCGATCCGCATCCCCTCGTAGCGTTCCCAATCAGCGATGCTTGCGACTGGAAGCGTAACAGTTGAGGACGAGGGAAGGCTGTTGCCGGAACTACAGACAGAGAGTGCGGAAACACTTGTGAGTTCGGTCAGGGTAACGCCGCTGGTTAAGAACTCGGTGACGGTGCCCTTCACACGAACCTTATCGCCGACATTAACCGCGAAGCTGGTGTTGAAAACAAAGATCCCTTCCGACGTCGCGGGATCAGCATCGGCATCGGCATCTTCCTCTTGCACGAAGTAGCCACTAAACTGGCCGGCTCCCTGATAATCGCCGACGACGATCCCCTCAATTACCACATTCGTCGCTCCAACGATCGGGCTGGCCGGACCGCTACCCTGGATGGCGTGAATAAGAGTAGCCGGGTCGCCGCAGATCAGTACGACCGGCGTGGCAAAGCTGAAGGCAAAGTCCGCTGCCATTAGGTCTGGCGGATCATTCGTATCCAGGTCAGTCACCTGGCTCGCCACAATTGTCACGGTGACAGATTCGTTATTAACAAAATCGATGGTGGGATCGAGGGTGAAGGTCGTCGGACCGCCGCTCACCGCAGCAGCATGCGAGCCACTCGAGGTGCCGACGATCGTGAACCACGTGCCGCTCACGTTTACAGCTTCGCTGAAGTTGACTGTGATGGACGCGTTCAGGGCGACGTTGGTAGCGCCGTTGATCGGAACAGTACTAGCTACCGCTGGCGCAGCATCGCCAACACAGGTATTTAGTGGAGAGCTCGTGTTGCGTGGGTTCGGCGTAGCAGCAGCAAAATCGGACGCGTTGTTATCCGTATCGGTGCAGCCGCCCAGTGCCCGGAAGGCAGCAAGTATAGCCGATAGAGTCGGCGCGGCTCCGGCTCCCTCGAAGAAGTTCGCATTGCCGTAGCCGACTAGGTCCACGATAGTGGCAAGCGCGGCAGGTGTGCAGGGTTGCCCAACGCTTCCGTTGCAACCGAGAGGAGTTGTTGTGTTGACCAAAGCCACTTTCCCTGCGCCAGCGGCCATAGCAATTGGAGTTGCATCGGTAACGTCCGGTGTTGGAAGCGGTGAACCGACAGCCGCGTTTGTAGCTTCCTGAATCAAAAAATACTGGCCCGGAGCAATGGAACCAGACAAAGGTGTGATCAGATTAGTTGCGGAGCCGAAGTTACCGGTGCCAGTTGCGCTCGTATACTGCACCGACCATCCGGCCAGTGAGACCGTGGTAGTGCCACGGTTGAATAGTTCGATAAAGTCGTGAGTGAAGGTCGCGCCGACGTTGCCGCCGCCGCCGTACACCTGACTGATTACGACTCCGCTTGAGATGCCTTGGACTCGGGGGGGCGACGCAACCAAGTAGGCTGCAGATAGAAAGATCGTTATCAGAAGCAGAACGGAGGCGTTCCGCCGTACACGCACAGCTATTCTCTTCCCAGGACTTGCTTTTCTTTTCATGTTGAAAGGCCTGTCTTGCAGCCAAAGACCAGAGGGTGGTCAAGGGTAGAAGACTTAAGCCGACTCCTTTAGCTTAATTTTGTGACTTGAATGCCTTTTTTTCTAAGGCTTAAAGCTCAATGGTAAGGCGCATTCTATCTGAGGCCACTCCTGCGGGCAAGGCGGAAACGTGCGGCGGACAGGGCGGAGCGCCAAGAATCAACTCGCGCCTAGATGAATACCAAACGGTCGGCTAGAGCGAAGTTCACCAGAGAACAGATTCCTATTGTAATAAGGTTCGCCGCATGCGGGTTCAGATTGAGCAGACCCACCAGTAAGAACATCACCGCCAGGTTGCCAATCAACGACGTCGCTCCGTTCATCGCGTTAAACCGCAGCAGAGAATGCGAGGCCCGAGACTGCGGACGGTCAGCCCAGGTCCATCGTCTGTGCCAAACGAAATTGTGCAGCACTGATGCTTCAACCGCGAAAGCGGTCGCGATCAAATAGTGCATTCCCGCAACCCGCAACAGAACGGCAAGCGTCGCCGTTTGCACGATGACACCCCCGGCCCCAACCGCGCTGAACCTGGCGAAGCGATGGAAGACGCCCGTCCGTTCGAGCCCGGTCTCTTCTCGTGGATGACTGCCTGCGCGAGCGCCGTTCATCAAACCCTCTCCGCGCGATACAGCGTTATGGTGTTTCGCGTGACTGAAACGAGCAGCACGACCGCCATCAACGCCACGGCTACGATGGCGCCGATATCGAAGAACAGGTACGTGTCGCCCAGTACCTGAGTGGTCGGATGCCCCATTGCTCTGATGTTGCCAATGGCGAGCAGTATTCTTAGCTCGGTCGGGCTGAACTTATAAAACGAGAGCTTGAAAGTCCCAATCGTATAAGTCGCAAGATAGACGTCGATCGACAGCATGAAGTAAGTCACCAGCGTTGCGAGCGCGATCGTCCACGACATATAGCCGGATAGCGCCAGTCCGCAGATCACGAACAGAATGCCGAACGCGTCGATGATGTGGTCGACGTAAAAGCCGTATCGCGGTCTCTGTTTGTTGCGGGCGCGGGCTAGCGTTCCGTCGAGACTGTCGCCAAACCAGTTGAGCGCGAGGCACAGGTTCACAATCAGAAGCGCGGGCGGCCACCACCTCGCGAGTGCGTAGCACACACCTGCAGCCAGCATCGCGGCCAGACCCAGCAGCGTGAGGTGGTCCGACTTGACCCAGCCCGGCATATGACTCGCCAGCCAGCTCAAACAAATGCGCTCGAGCGGCGCGAGCATGCTCGTCTGCTGTCGAACCGCACTCTTGAACTCGGGATTGAGTTGAGGTTCCATTGTAAGATTTTTTTCGGCCGGGCTGTTCATTCTTACCTCGCTAAGTTCTTCACTGCCGCGTAAGCGTCCAGCGGCGAAAGCAAAACTATGATCAACCAGATTGGAATCGAGATGAGCCCGAGGATCATTCGCTTTACGAGACGGCTTTGATTCTCCGCTGAAGGCCCCGCTAGAGCGCCGGTGACCACAGCACTGACAAGCGGCGCGGAGACTCGGCGATACACATCCGATCGCGCGCCGGTCGCAAGCAGAGAGGTCGCATACGACGTCGCTCCAGAGACAGGCTCGGCAGGCGCTTGTTCAAGCGTTAACGCCGTGCGCTCGTGCTGATGCTCGCCGCACCAACGGCAAAACTTGTCGCGGTCGAGCAGTCCCGAGCCGCACCCGCAGCAAGCCTTGATCGCGACCGTCCTTACTTCTTGTTCCATCTCATCCATAACAACCCCTAGCAGGTCCTGTCCTCGATGGCTCAAGTCCACCCAGTGACAGGGCAACGGGGATGCCACAACAATGAAGTTGGTAAAGGGTTCAAAACGAATGGAGTTTGGCAGACTTGATTAAGAGCGGTGATAAATCGTGTGCAGTAAAAACCTGACAGATGCAACTTTGCCCGGAGTTCAAGCGCCCGACCTATGATCGTGCAGACCGGGGCACATTTGGACTGCGGCGGCGCCGCTTTGGATGTGCCAAATAAGTAGAGCGGTGCAGAACTCAGTCGTAGTACCGAGAGCCAAAGCGCCGCGAATGACACGTCTTGCAAAGCTCTTTGGTGGTGGACGGCGCACTCCAAAAGTCCGCCGCTTTGGGTGTGACGCATAACTAGAGCGGTGCGGAACTCAGTCTTAGTAACAAGAGCCAAAGCACCGCGATGACACGTCTTCTTAAGCGTCGCCGTTTGTCCCGCTTACTGCCGCGCAAGGAACTCGGCGATCTTCTGCGAAAGGTCCTGCGCGGCCGGCGGATCGTAGTTACCCATCGCCACCACCGTATAGCTTCCGTCCCAAAATATCTTCAAGTCCGAATTAATCCCGGGCGCGCCGCCCCCGTGACCGCGCACGCTATGGCCTGACATCTGGGTCTCCATGAAGCCGTAACCGTATTTGAGTTCGGGGCTGAAACGGTTGTCGACTTTTGCGCTGGTGATCTTTTCCGTCAGTTCCTTGCTTAACAGCTTGTAGCCTCTCAACGCCTGGACAAACTTTAGAAGGTCCGCAGCGGTCGAATAACCGCCGCCGGCAGAGCTTCCTCTAAGCGGCAGCTCCATCCAGTTGATCTTCCGTGGCTCGATTCCAAGCGGATCGTTGCCGCTGAAACGTGTGTAGCCGTATGAGAGATTAGCAACTACTTCATCTCGCCTGAACGAGTCGCTGTCCATCATGCCCGCAGGCTTGAATATGTGCTCGCGCACGTAGTCGAAGTAGTCCTGGCCCGAGACCTTCTCGACTACAACCCCGAGCACAATGAACGCCGCGTTGCTGTAGGACCAGCCCTTGCCCGGTTCGAATTGAAGCGGGTCGTTCGCAAAGATCGGGAGGTATTCTCGAAGCGCGACGTACTTCTCGCGGTTCTTGAAGAACTCCGGCTTGAAGAAGTCGCCGAGTCCCGAGGTGTGCGTCAACAGGTTATGAATCGTGACCTTCTCGGCTATCTGTTTGTTCGGATATTCGGGCAGCACCTTCGCCAGCGTGTCTTCATAGGAGAGCTTGCCCGCCTGTACCAACTGCGCGATTGCGACGCTGGTGAACATCTTGTTCATCGAGCCGAGATTGAACTTGGTATCAAGCTTGTTGGGCCCGTAAAAGTTTTTCTCCGCGTTGCCGTACGCCTTATGGAAAACGACGCGGTCACCTTTGGCGACAAGCACCACCCCCGAGAATTGATCTCGCGAGGCAGCGCTGGCCGCGTGACGTTCGATCTCCTTGACGGCGTCGGCTTCGGTCACTTTGCCTTCGGGCCATGCTTCCGCTTTCTCGGTTTCGGGATCCAGTATCGGGCGCAGACCCCAGCCGTCGAGCCTGTCTGGCTGATCTTTGTCGAGGCGAGTCATGAACCTCGCCCAGTGGTTGCCGCGCTTGCTGCGAAGCTTAAACCTGATTGTGTTTGGTTCCTTACTCGGGATGATCTCTATCACGTCGAGCCCGCCGGTCTGCCGGTAAAGGGCTTGCAGATCGTTGGCCAGCCCTTCGGGTGAGTCCTCTCTCAGGAAGTTCTGTGACATGTTGGCGGTGATGAAGCTCTTGATCTTCTCTTTGTCGCCGGTATTGAACGTCGCTATCAGCGTGCCGGCCAGTTTGCCGAGAGCGGTGTCGGGAACAACGCTGTTCAGATTTTGCGCCGGCGCCGGTATGACGAGCATGGCAGCCATTGCTACCACCAGAGCCCGGGCGGTCAGCATCATTGAAAGGGTCTTAATTCTTGATTTCATGTAATCCTCTCCAAAGTCGTAATTCGTTCTCCACAGTCTAACGCTCGCCTCGCGAATTCGTTTTATGGATTATGGTAATATCCTGTATTCACGTTATGAATCTACAATCGTTCGATCTGAACCTGCTTCTTGCGTTCGAATCGCTGATGATCGAGCGCAACGTGACGCGAGCGGCAAAGCGAATCGGTTTAAGCCAGCCGGCGATGAGCAACGCGCTTTCGCGGCTGCGGCGAACGTTTGACGATCCGCTGTTGGTGCGAACGCCGGAAGGGATGGCGCCGACCGCGGCCGCTCATTCGTTGATAGTCCCGGTGCGCGCGGCGCTGGCCCAGCTTCGCGCCGCATTGGAGGAAAGGCCCGCGTTTGATCCTACTGCGTCGAAGCGTACCTTTCATCTCTCGACCAGCGATCACGTCGAGATAGCGCTCATCGCGCCTCTGGTAACGAAACTTCTTGCGAAGGCCAGCCGCGTCAGCCTGCGGCTCACCCGGCCGCGCGCTATCTTTCAGCCGCCTGCGGTTAACGCGTTGGCCGATTCGATCGACCTTGCGATCGGCTTCTTTCCGGATGTGCCGGCTCTCGACGCGAGCATTCATTCCGAAGTGCTGTGGGAGGAGAGAAGCGTAGCGCTCGCGCGCAAGGCTCATCCGCGCATCAAGGGCAAGCTCACGTTGCGGCAGTTCGCGGCCGAGCATCACGCGGCGGTGTTCTACAAGACTGAAGGCCAGGGCTTTATCGACACGCTGCTCGAGCAGAGGGGACTTGCGCGGCGCGCGGCGGTGATCGTTGGGCACTTCGCGAGCATTCCGTTTGTTGTAGCCGCATCGGATTTGATCGCGACCGTGCCCGAGCGAACAGCCGATCACTTTGCAAAGCAGTTGAAGCTCCAAGTGCTGCCCGTGCCCCTTGCGATCCCGCCGTTTCGAATGACTATGCTGTGGCACGAACGTATGGAGGCAGACTTAGCTCATGCGTGGTTGCGCGAGTTGATTGTGGAGACTGCGCTGGGAGCGAAGGCTTAAACCTGGGAGCGGAGGCATCCCTGCCTGCCTTTTCTTCTTCCGGGATTCTGTCGGCAGGCCGCAACGCAGGCAGGCAGGGATGCCTGCGCTCCCAGGATCACTTCTTCTTTAAGCCTTCCAAAACTCCCGCGACTCGCCAGCGGTGCTCGTCGGATGCCACCAATTCCCGAAACGTCTTCCCTATTTCATCGAGAGCTGTGTTGGTGTCCAGATCGATCAGCTCGCGAGTGAGCCGCTTGGTTTCGAACAGCGCTGCGCGCGGTTTCGACGCCAGCACCGCCGCCATCTCCATTGCCCGCGGCATCAGTTCTTCGCGCGGATAGACGTGGTTGACCAGCCCGATGCGAAAGGCTTCATCGGCGGAAATGTTCTGTCCGGTCATCGCCAGCTCTTTCGCCCGCGCAAGCCCGATCGATTTGTATAGCGGATGAATGATCTGAGTCAGACCTATGTTGATCTCCGCTTGTCCAAAGATCGCTTCCTTCGCGGCGAGCCGAATGTCACAGAACGCTGCCAGGTCAAAGCCTCCCGCGATAGCGGGACCGTTCACCGCTGCTATCACCGGCTGCGGCAATGACCACAGAAGCCGAAAGATCCCCGTCACCGCTTCCAGGTGCGCCAGCTTCTGATCGGTAGTCCAGCCGAGCAGCAGATCCAGATCCAGCCCGGCGCAGAAGCTGCGGCCAGCGCCCGTGATCACAACGACGCCAAGCTCGTTGTCGGCCTCGGCGCCCTTCAACGCGGCCGATAGCCGTTCGACAAGATCCGGATGAAGCGAGTTGCTCTTGTCGGGCCGGTTGAGCGTGAGCGTCAGCACGGCTCCTTCGCGGTGGCTCAACACAAGCGGTTCCGGGCTAGTGTTTGTCATCGATGCGGCCTCCTGCTCCTGGGAGCGCAGGCATCCTTGCCTGCTGTCCGCTAAGGAAGATTTTCTTCTTTCAAAGCGTCTCGCGCGCACACCACACAGGCAGGAATCCTGCCAGCTCCCAGAGTAGCTGAATGATAAAGGAGGAAGGCACAAGTTGACAGCCCCCCAGGGGCGTCCTAGCATTCCTTAACACGCGACTGAACAAGCTCGATCGCGATAATGGGAGGCTCAAAAGATGGCAATCGTTCGCGCTTTTAAAGCGCTGCGCCCGCCGGCAGAAACAGCGGCGTTAGTTTCGGCGGTGCCCTACGACGTGGTGAGCACTTACGAGGCTCGCGAGCTCGCAGCGGGGAATCCGCTTAGTTTTCTGCACGTCTCGCGGCCGGAAATTGACTTGCCGGACGGCATCGACGTTTATTCCGATGCGGTCTATGGCAAGGCTGCCGAGAACTTCGAAAAGCTGAAGGCCGCGGCGCCGCTGTTCATCGAAGATGCCCCAAGCCTGTACGTCTATCGCCTTCGCATGGGCGAGCACACACAAACCGGGATCGCCGCGTGTTGCTCGGTAGACGAGTACGACGCGGATATCGTTCGCAAGCACGAAGGTACCCGCAAGGTGAAGGAAGATGATCGCACCCGCCACATGCTGACGCTGGGCGCGCAAACGGGACCGGTGCTCCTGACCTATCGCGGACGGGACGAGATCAACGATCTTGCTATTCGCGCGCAGCAGGAAGAGCCGCTTTGCGATTTCGTTGCGCCCGACGGCGTCGCTCACACCATCTGGCGAGTCGGCCAGCCCGATACCGGCCGTTTGATCAAAGCCTTTCAAGCGGTCCCGCTGGTTTACATTGCGGACGGTCACCACCGCGCCGCCAGCGCGAGCCGTGCGCGAACGGAACTCAGGGCAAAGAACGCCGGGCACAGCGGAGTCGAAGAGTACAACTTCTTTCTCACGGTCTTATTCCCTGCCGATCAGCTTCAGATACTGCCCTACAATCGAGTGGTCAAGGACCTTAGCGGCATGTCAGCAGACGGCTTTCTCAAGCTGTTGTCTGAGAAGTTCGATATCAAGGAAACCGCTTCGCCCGCGCCTTCGCAGAAAGGCGAGATATGCATGTACCTCGCGGGCAGGTGGTACAGTCTGACCTCCAGCCCCGGCACCACCAACCCGATCGACCCGATCTCTTCGCTTGATGTGAGCGTGTTGCAGGAGCGGGTGCTCGAACCGCTGCTGGGCATCAAAGACGTTAGCACCGATTCGCGCATCGACTTTGCCGGCGGGCTTCGGGGAACTGCGGCTCTCGAGCAGATTGTCGACGATGGACACGCGGAAGTGGCGTTCTCGCTGTACCCGGGAACAGTTGACGAGTTGATGGCTATCGCCGATCGGAACGAGATCATGCCACCCAAGTCAACATGGTTCGAACCCAAGCTGCGAGATGGATTGTTGAGCCATTTGATCTGAAAGTCCTAAGGTCGAAGGGCACAGTCATGAAAATACTCATCGCGGACAAGTTCCCCGAAAGCGGCCAAACGGATTTGCGCCAGGCCGGCTTCGAGATTGTGTATGACCCCGAACTGAAAGACGATGCCCTCGCCGCCGCGATCAAATCGACCGCCGCCGACATCCTGGTAGTTCGCGGCACGAAGGTCGGCGGCGAGATGCTCGATGCAGGCCGTTTGAGCCTCGTCGTTCGCGCGGGCGCGGGCTACAACACGATCGATGTCAAGACCGCCTCGTCGCGCGGCATCTATGTTACGAACTGCCCCGGTAAGAACTCGGTCGCGGTCGCCGAACTGGCGTTCGGATTGATGCTGGCGCTGGATCGGCGCATAGCTGACAACGCTCTTGATCTGAGACAAGGCCGCTGGAACAAAAAAGAGTACAGCAAGGCGCGAGGCATCTTTGGCCGAACTCTCGGGCTGATTGGCTTGGGCAAGATCGGTCAGGAAATGATCCCGCGCGCGAATGCTTTCGGAATGCCGGTTGTCGCGTGGAGCCGTTCGCTGACGCCGGAACGCGCAGAACGATTGGGCGTCGATATGAAGCAGTCGCCGCTCGAGGTCGCCTGGGCTGCAGACACTATCAGCGTGCATGTCGCTCTCAACGCCGAAACGCGGAATCTTCTCGACCAGAAGTTCTTCAACGCAATGAAGTCCGGCTCGTACTTCATAAACACATCGCGCGCGGAAGTGGTCGATCAGGCAGCGCTCGCGCAAGCAGTTACTGAACGCGGTGTTCGCGCCGGGCTCGACGTCTTCGCGGGCGAACCTGCGGGCGGAGTCGGAACGGTCGAAGACGAAATCTTCAAACTCGACGGCGTGATCGGCACTCATCACATCGGCGCGTCAACCGATCAAGCCCAACAAGCCATCGCCGAAGAAACCGTGCGTATCATCCGCGAGTACAAAGAAACGGGCCGGGCGCCGAACGTTGTGAACCTGGCGAAGAAGACGCCCGCGACGCACTTGCTGGTCGTTCGGCACTACGATCGCGTCGGCGTGCTCGCAAATGTTTTTACTCAACTCAAGCAGGCGGGCATCAACGTTGAAGAAACCGAGAACATTGTCTTCGACGGAGCGACTGCGGCCATCGCTCGCATTCACCTCGACTCGGCGCCCTCTGAAGTCGTGCTGGACGCGATCAAGGCTAACTCGCAAGACATAATTGAGTTGAGCTTGCTAAAGCTTTGAGTCATTTGGTCTTGAGAAAATAGAAACCGAAAGGGACCTCAAGACTCTCTTACCCACATACTTCACAAAATACTTAGAGCCGAATCGTGAAAGAGGTGAAAGCACTGACCAAGCCAATGGAATCAAACTGACAGAGGTAAAGCGCAAGTGGTTCTGCTGATAGCAAAGGAACAGAGATCTTCTTAAGCGCGATCCATCGTTGTCGGCGACCTGAAATTGAGTGATCAAACCGCGCAGTTCGGTTCCTGTCGAGTTGGTTTCCTCAAGAGTAAAAGGGGAAATTTTTTCGGCTCTTGTTCGGAACGCCTGGAATCAGCGGCGAAGCAGTAGAGATAGCGCCATCAAAACACCAATCACGATCACCGCGCGGCGAACGAATCGGCGGCCAAGCTTTCGCGCAAGGCCCGCACCGCCATAGCCGCCTGCGATCCCTCCGGCTACCATAACCATCGCGTATGGCCACTCGACTCGCCCTGACACGATGAAGTAAGCGGCTGCGACGACGTTTATGCAGACGGCGAAAAAGTTCTTCAGCCCGTTCATCCGATGAATGTCCGTCAGCCCCATCAGGCCTAACGCCGCCAGCATCAGAATGCCCATGCCCGCGCCGAAGTATCCTCCGTAGATCGCAACAAAGAACTGAAAAACCATCGCGGCGATCCACCGCGATCGCGTCGGCGCGCGTTCGGTGGAAGACTCCGGATTGCCGTTCGGAGCCAACCTTCGCCTGATCGGTTCGCCGGCGGCGAAAAGGATCGTCGCGAACAGGATCAGAAAAGGCACGATCGATGCAAACAGCGGCGAAGGGGTGAGCAGAAGCAAACGCGCGCCGATCAGTCCTCCGACAATGGAAGGCGCTCCAAGCAAGAGCATCCAGCGGCGGCTGTCGCCAAGCTCGCGGCGAAAGCCGACCATCGCACCAAGCGAACCCGGCCAAAGCGCGACGGTGCAGGTGACGTTGGCTCGAATCGGGTCGATGCCCATCCACACCAGCGTGGGAAAAGCTACGAGTGTGCCGCCGCCGGCAACTGAGTTCATCATTCCGGCAATCAGGCCGGCTAAGAAGACGAGGGATCCTTGCCAGGCGGTCATCGTGGCAGACTAGCATGAAACGCTAACCAGACGGCAGCCCGGCAGGCGGCAGAAGAAGGCAGAAGGCAGAAGGCAGTAGGCTGTAGGCAGTAGGCAGAAGGCAGAAGGCAGTAGGCAGAAGACAAGAAAACATCTGGCGGAGATGGCGACCACCGCCTTTTGCCTTCTGCCTACTGCCTACTGCCTTCTGCCTTCTGCCTTCTGCCTTCTGCCTACTGCCTTCTGCCTACTGCCTACTGCCTTCTGCCTTCTGCCTACTGCCTACTGCTTGCTGAATTTCGTTCGAGTGTAGACGACCCTGAATCCCTGTCGTTCGACGTTGCGTTGCGAGATCGAGCCCGGCGCCGTAGCGACCATCGCCAGATCGCAGCCTGACTCGGCGGCCACTGCAAGGCGCGCGAGGAGCAAGGCTTTCTGCGCGCCTCGATTGCGGAACTCAGGCAGAGTGCCCGTGCCGCCAAGAGACGCCACGCCTTGATGAATCGACATCATGCCGCCGCCGGCCGGAACGCCATCGACTTCAGCCAGGAAGAAGAACGCGCCGGCAGCGTAAAAGCAACTCGTGAAGACGCTCAGGAATTCGGGCGAGATCTCGTCGTTCTCAAAGAAGCTCTTCGCCACCAACAGCGAGTAACTCTCAGCTTCACCGGGCGCCGGCCTGCGCACGCGAACTTCGCTTGTTGGGTCCGGCCAGGCGCGTGAGTCGCTATTGGTAAGTTCTCGTGTGAAAACATTCGAGTATTCGATCGGACTGTAGCCTCGTTCGTTCAGCAGCTTCAACAAAGAAGGATCGGCCAGCGAACAAGTCTCGATGTTAACAGCCGACCCGTGCGTTTGATAGAACTCTTCCATCCCGGCCATGTCCGCGTCGGTTACCGGGCCGTTCAAGCCGAGACCAAAGGCTTGCGTCACCGGCGAGTCGATACCGCCAAATGCCGCGTGACCGCCGCCTACCGGGAGGAACACTTGGCCCTTGAAAGAGTTGAGCCTGGCCCATGAGCGAGCGAACTCGACGCCCGCAAGGGCGTCGGTCACCTCCAGTCGTCGGGCTAGCTCGATGTCAGCGAATAGCATATCGTGGATCTTCGAGCACACCGTCATAGTGAAAGTTGAGCCGAGCGACAATGAGCTGATCGGTGTAGTCGCGAGATTGCGTTGTTAACCGCTGGAAAGCGTCTGTCATTTGCACCGGCCCTGGACCAGTTGAATCAGGCGCAGTATAGCGGGCCAAGCCGGAGATTGCAGCAGGGCAGGCGCCAGTTCTCACCTGGACGGCGATCACACCTCCTCGCAGTAACCACATAGCGGGGTTGCCGCTTGCTTGCGACTCATTGTCTCTTTCCCACAAACCTTGCAATGGGTCCTCAGGTATTCCTTGGCTTCTTCCACCGCTCGACCAGTTAGGTTTGCCGGCCATTCCACGATTACCGCCTCCAAGATTTTTCTTAGCTGATTCTCTTGCTCGAACAAATCGCGAATGATTGGTTCAGGCCTGATCCCCGCTGCAAGTCTAGCCGTATATTTTCCGGGCAGTTGTGGCGTCAAAGTGTCACTCGTGGTTTTTTCGACTGAGCGTGAAGCGGCGATCGTGGGGATCTCATCTCGTGCCGGAACAGTAGTCGCGCCGTTACTGCGTAGCGAGCCCGTGCTTGCCAGCGCTAGTTCCTCAGCAGCACGCCGTCCACAGTGAGGGCAGAACCTGGAACTTGCCGAGATTTCGGCGTGGCAGGGGCATCTCATGGCTACTTCCTTACTTTACGTTTATTATCGTCGCGCTCACGGCTTCGGGGTAATATTCGGCGGCAAGGCCGTCACTGGTTCTTTGTTACCTTGCACCTGCCTTACTGTGACAACCGCGGCTACAGTACCTGCCGCCACTGCCGCAGCAACGATTCCGAGCGTCGTCCCGGTAAGTATCCCAGCCGCCGCCGTCGTGCTCACTCCTATCGTTGTGGAGGTGCTGGTGCCGGCAACGGTCGCTGTGACCGAAGTCGAGGCGGACGTAGGTCCTGCAGTGAAGCTGGTCGTCGCTATACCTTGCGCGTTTGTGCTCACAGTCACGCTGGTTCCCGCAGTCGCGCCTGACCCCAGCGTGCCCCCTCCTTGCCCGCCCATTAGGAATATGACCGCTGTATCGGGCACTGGACGATCGTTCTTGTCTGTCACTCTAACTTGAATCTGCCGCGCCGCGCGGGCTCGCACGCTCAGTTGCGCGCCGGAGGCAACAGGCCGTCCGAGTTCGTCGACGACTTGTATTTTGAGGTCGCTCTGAGCTGCCTGCTCCGTTTGAATCTTGCCCGCGATGGTTGTGAGCTCCGCCCGGCCTTCGCTGACCATCAGCCGAAAAGCTGCGCCGCGAGACGCCGTGAACACCGACCCGCCCGCTTCGACGAACGCCCCGGCGTCTGCTCCCAGCTTCAGAGTCACAGCTCCACTGATCAACGAAACAATCAGAACTTTTCCGCTTGCGCTGTCCTCGAACGACGCCCTTGCGGATGCGAATCTTGCTGCTGCGCCGCGGGCGAGCGCAACCCGGCCCAACTGCTCGAACTCCAACTGCGCACCTGTGTCGAAAGCTTGAAGCAGGTCGCCACCCCAGATGAAGTGCTCCCCACAATACACGCGCCCGTTGAGGCTCACCGGTGACAGCGTTCGGAACTTGCCAATAGGACCAGCCATCGCGGTTGCGTAAAGCCGTATCGGCCTCTCCGGTTGTGAGCTTGAGTCGTCAGCTAGCGCAGACTTCGGCATCAGACCCGCCGTCAAGACTGCGAGCAACAAGCTTGCGGCAAGAGACTCGTTTCTTATCATTTGGTTCTCCTTCTTCGACAGATCGCCTCGATCTGGCAGCGAGTACTGCTTTGCTCTTCGCGCCGGTTACTCAGGGAGTGATACCGCTCAGCTTCACCTTAGGAAGCACCAGGGTCACTCTTTCTGCGCGATCCGCCGCGGTCGCGCTTGCGGCGGTGGGTCCCAGGCTTGCGGTGGCAGAAACGCTAGTCTCGCCGTCGAAAACCGTAACTCGCACGCCGGCGATTTCCGGGATGGCTGCTCGCTCCCGAAAACGGCTGCTCTACGGTGAAGCTTTGACCTCTGGTCAGCCCGAGCGGTTGAAGCGCCTGCGCAAGGTTAACTTCGAGCGCCTGCCCGACCGGCTGACCGCTGCTGTCGAGGAACTGATGCGACGCCCGGCTGACATCCAGATTGGAATCGAACACAGAGTAGGTCAGGGTGAACTGGTTGCCTGATTTCGAGAACGTCACGACGGGCGGCCGGCTCGTGTTGGTCGGATCGATCAGGCGTAATACGCTTGCGATCCGGCCAGTCAGGTTTATCGTCAGCGTCCTGTTGTCACTTGTAGTGAAGTTGATCGCGGACGAGACCACGTCGGGCAGCACTTGATTGGCCGCCAGATTGCTCGTTCGCGCCGCCACCGCTGGAATCGTCGGATTGAATGTCACCCGGAAGCTCCGTTGACCCACTGGAATCGTCACCGTCGCCCCGACGCTGAGCTGAGTATCAGCCGCACCCGGATTGACGGCGAAGACGGTAAAGAATCCACTGTCATCCCCATTCGTAATTTTGCCCCCGCTGACGTCGCTGCCCGTTCGCCTGATTGAAGCAAGAGTGATGTCAACAGGAACCGCCGCTGCGTTGGTGATCCCGAATGTGCCCGAAGGCGGATTCTGATTCGGTAAAGCGATCGCGCTGCCGAAATCAACTGCGGTCTTGTCCGGCGCAGGATTGTTAGGCACAAACAAGTTGACCGTCACACTGAAGCCGCACGAGCCTTTGTTGTTCGCTGGATCTGTCGCGGTGCAAGTGACCGGGGTGGCGCCCACAGGAAACGTTGATCCAGAGAGCGGCGAGCAGGCCATCGTGACCTCTGGAGGATTACCCACAACAGCGGGTGAAGGATAGCTGACCACAGCCGAAGTTTGTCCCTGGGCGGCAGCAACCGTGACATTGGCGGGGCAGTTAATGGCAATCGGATTTGTCGAGACGGTCACGCTCGCGGTGGCTGCGTTGTTGGACGTAATGGAATCGTTAGTCGCGGCGGTGACCGTAGCGGTGTTGTCAATCTTCGTGCCGTTGGTGATCGATGATTTCACAGTCGCTTCGAAGGTGATAGTGGCTGAGGCGTTTAAGGCCATAAGCGGGAAGGTGACCGTCCGCCCATTGCCCGCTCCTCCACAGAAGCCGCCGCCTGTTGCCGAGCAGGAGACAAACGTCAACTGATCGGGCAGGCTGTCGGTCACCACAACGTTGTTCGTTGTTTGTGGCCCGTTGTTGGTGACGGTGATGGTGTAGGTCAGTTTATCACCTGGCTTGGGCGTACCCGTTGAGGCAGACTTCGTAATTGCGACGTCAGCCGGCGCCGCGCCGATATCGATGCACTGAGAAAACTCTGACGTATTACCCGCCGAGTCTGTTGCTGTTGCCGTAAAGACCTGGCCCGCCACCGGCTGGTTTGTGGTGAATTTGAAACTCGCGTTGCAAGTGGCATCGGTGGTCACAGTCCTCGAGCCGATGAGAGTCTGACCCTCGCCAAAGCCGGACGGATCGCAATCACTGTTGGAAAAGAACTGGATCGTGAATGTCGTATTTGCAGTGCCGTTCAGCGTTCCCTCGATTGTTGTGACCCCTCCAATAGAGGCGAAGGCGGAAGTCAAGACAGGAAAGTTCTGCAGGTTGTTCGGACCCGTGTCTACGTCGCAGGGATCGTTTGGCGTAACACCATTATCGCCAAGATCGATGCCTAAGCCATTGTTCGAGAATATAGCGTTGGAGAGAATGGGATTGCTGCTACCGGCAGGAGGGAACAACAGGACCCCATTGAGAGCGTTAAAAGCGATGACATTACCCTCGCCGCTGCCGGTGCCGCCGATGAGGTTATTAGTCGGCGTGATCGGGACAGTGGCGCCGATTATGACGCCGTTCAAGGCATTGCCCAGTGCAGCAGTTCCGGTCGCGTCCGTGCCAATGAAGTTACCCTGCACGGTGTTACTACTCGAAGCATTGATACTAACGCCATGAAATCCATTGCCCGAGATGACATTGCGTTCGGCGACTATTGCTCCGCCAATTCGGTTGTTGGCCGCGCCGTTGAAGATGTTTACACCATGCTGAGTATTGCCCAGCCCAACCGCGCCAGTAACATCAGTGCCGATGAAGTTACCCTTTACCTGAGTTCCTGTCGCACCGCTGCCGACGATCAAGATACCAGCCTGATTGTTGCCTGAGATGATATTTCGAGCTCCATCCGTCGAGCCGCCGACGACCGTGTTGGGCGCGTTGCTGATGAAGATCCCATTAGCCGAATTGCCTAGGTCCGTGGTTCCGGTTGCGCCGGTGCCGATGAAGTTGCCTTGCACTTGGTTTCCTGTCGCACTGTTCAATTGAACTCCGTTCGCACCGTTACCCGAGATGACATTGCCTGCCCCCGCCGTGGTGCCTCCGATACTGATCGAAGGAATGCCCTGAATGACTATGCCATTGGCGTTACCTATAGCAGAGTTGCCTGTCACATCGGTGCCGATAAAGTTGCCCTGCACTACGTCTCCGCCTGAACTTTGAGCGAACTGGATGCCAAGGAAACTGTTTCCAGAAATCAGATTGCGTGCTGCTGCGGTGGTGCCTCCGATTCTATTGTTAGCTGGACCCCCGAATATCAGCACTCCAGTGCGACTGGGTGCGCCCGGAACGCCTGTGCCAGCTACGTTAGTCCCGAGAAAATTGCCTTCGACTATGTTATTGCCGTTCGTGATTAATTGAATCAAACGGCCACTAAGATTGGGAATGTCTTGGAAACGATTAATAACCAAACCGCGCACCGCGCTGTTTCCCGCTGTAATAGTGACCCCGTCTGATTGCCCTGCGCTGCTTCCGTTGATCTCGATAATCGGTGTGCCTGCGAATCCCGGCTGTGTTGTTCCGTCTATCACCACCGCGTCCGTGATCGTAGGCAGAGGCGATAGCGGCGTGATCGTCTGCGGGCCTGAGCCGATTGCGAAGGTGATCGTGTCGAGTCCCGCGTTAGCATTCGCATTAATGATCGCCTGCCTCAACGAGCCTGCCCCGCTGTCGTTCGTGTTGGTCACCGGGAACGCCGCCGCAATGTGAACCACTCCGGACGGTGTTATCGCTCCACTTCTGAGCACCACCAGGTCGCTGAGCGCATAACTCTTCAATCGCATCGGCAACACTGCGACCGGCTCAGACTCTACATCCAGCGACACTGGCCGCAGGCTCGAAGCTTGAGCGCTTGAGTCTTTGCCGCCCGCGATGATGTGCAACTGGCGGCTCGCCGGATCAACTACTACGAGATCGTCTGACGGAATGCTCGACACGCGGGCACAGACCATCTGTGTCGCTTGCGCCCCGACGCCAGAGGCCAGCACTTCATCTTTCCACGACTCTACGCCCGCACTTTTCTTTTTCTTTTTTGCCTTTGTCGCCCCCGGACTCAACAGGTGCACGCTGCCATCGCTCACCAACAGAGACAGCCCTGTCTTGTGATCGCCTTTGAAGTCTCCGATGGCCACAGACTTCAACGCGAACGGGAAGGATCGCTGGCTGATGCGCGCTTTCGGGACTTCCCCTTGTCTCTGCTCGTCCTGCGACAGCTTGCGGTCGCGTCCGTATATGACAACGAGTTCGCTGCCGGCTGTGACTGCGATGTCCATCGTGTACTCTTCGTCGAGGTTCCCAATTGCAATTGCAGTCGCTTCGGCGGGCAGATCGAATTCTTCAGCTTTCCCTCGAAGCGCACCTTCGAGCGATTCGAAGACAAGAACCTTCGGCCCATTGGCTGCGACTATGCCGACGACAACATCGGTTAACCCATCGGCGCGGTTTACTTCGCCTGTTGCAAGCGCGGTGACGCGGCCCGGTAGTTCTATGCGTTTCGCTGCCGCGAAGTTGCCGTGACCATCTCCCGTCAGCAGGTAAAGCGCGGTGTCCCGGCGCGACGCTGTCACTACGTCCCAATGACCGTCCGCGTCGAAGTCTCCGGCGCCAAGGAAGTCAGGCGCTTCGGGCAAGTCGAAGGCCCGCGCCGGTGAGAGAAAAGGCTGATCGGTGAACTCACCTCTTGCCTTTCGTTGCTGCGCTTCGGGACTGTTGGGATAGATCGAATCAACGTTGCCGCGAAGATGGGTTATGAAACCTGTGCTTGCGCTGGCGTAGCCGCTGATCAGATCGGGAGTGCCGTCCTCATCGAAGTCCGCAGACGCGAGCGTGAGAGGCCTGACCTGACCTTGATCCACGAGCTGCTTCATCGCGGCTTGCGAGTATTCGATCTGCATATCGACGCCGTCGCCGAGCTTGATCCATGGATTGCCTCGACCGATAGCGTGAACCCCAACGCGATTTGCTTCGGCGGTATGTCGGGCGGAAAACGCGGAAGTCTTGCTGGTGTGTGCGAGGACGCTTGAGGCAAGTGACTTCATGCGGTCCGGCAGAGTGAGGCAAACAATCAGAGCCAACACGGTAAAGCTGAACAGGTGAGTCAGGCGAATTCGTTTGTTGAGCATTCGATTCCCCTTATCTGAAGCAGAAAGAAGCAAGAACATAGCGCGATCAATCGCGTAGACTTTTTCATTCCTCAGTCGCGTGCATCGAGCTTGCGCAGGCTTGTCGAAAGATCGCGTGTCGAGACTTTGCTCCCTTTATTGAATCGGTGAGTGATCGCGAATCAAACTTCCGTTATCTATTCCCTGTGAGGCCCAAGTTGTACTTACTCAATCAGCCCGCGAGCGCAAATAGCCGGCCTTAGTCTCCGCTTGATTATGACGATTGCGCTCAAAGCATTTCGTGATTGATCGTTGTGAGCAACGCATCGTCGGTCTTCGTTCTGATTGGCGCGTGCCGTTGTTCTGCTTTTAGACCGTGTTAAAGGAAAGCGGCCAGCAATAAACTTCTCCTCCCAATGAATCTGGGCCTCTGTCTTATCGTCAAGCCTCACCTTACTAAGCGAGAAATCTGGCCGAAAGCTATCACTGGCCCGAAGACTTTCTGATTTGCCCGGCCGCATGAAGCGAGATCTTTGATCGAAACGGCTCTTTCGGTTTGAACCTTTTAAAGCTTCCCGCCCGGAGTGCTATAACCGCGACCGAAGCCTTTTCTGTTTTGCTTGGACGGGTAGAAACCAAGATTCGGTAATCAGCGAACCGGTCTCGGCCCAGCCAGGAATTCGCTCAGGGATTCGTGATGCTGACCGAGAAGGCCACATAGAAGTCTCCCTGATTCACCGGAGTCACGGATCCCGATTTGCCTTTGCCTGGGACCATCTTGTTCAGCCGCGCGACGTTTTGCTTCAGCGAACAGTCCGCTGCCACGCACCCGCCCCGCGTGCCATCCGGGACGATCGTCCAGTTGTTGCACTGAGAGTTGGCGGTTCCGTTACACGTGACCTTCACATAGTCTGTCTCGGGAGCGACGTAGCCTGTGAGCGGATTCATTTGGAGCAGGTAATCGTTCCCGCTGTCGCTGAACAAGACCGCCAGCGGGCAATTGACCGTGGTGCCAGCAGCAATGGTAAACATGTCAACGTTGTATTGATCGCACTTCGTTACAAGACGGGCCCGATCAATGCTGAGGTAAACGGAGGCACCGGCGCGCCGCCATTCGGACCCGTGCCTGGAATTGGCTTGCTGAAATCTAGAAAGACATGCCTGGCTGCGGTAAAGTTGGTCAAGTACCAATTTCCATAAGCGCCCTGGATGATGGATTCCACGTCACTGCTGTTGGTATAGCCACCCGCTCCGTCGCTCCGGACCTGCATCCAGATGCGCTGCACTGCGCCGGTGTCATCGGTCACATCGATGTAATCCGTGATTGTCGATGTAACCGGAAGGTCAGGGCGACGGTTGGGCTTTTGGGAAGCCGCCACTTGCTGCTGGGTCAATGCCGGGATGGGCAAGGTCAAGCAGGCGAGCAAAACAGCTAACAGAATTCTTTGTCTGCTCATCGTGAATCCTCCTTAATCAATAAAAACATTCGTTCTGGATAGGTGAGAACCGTTTCACAGGCCAATGGCTCCAAGATCATCCAACTTTCGCTTCGAAGCTGTGTCTCGCTCACTGCATAAAGCGAGAAGTTTGATCGAAACGGCTCACTCGGTTCTTAACCTTTTTAAGCTTCCCGCCAGGAGTGCTATAATCCGCCCGCCTCATGGTTAACAAAGGCAGGCATTCATGGCCGCTCTACCTGATCAGATCACCGAGCTTTTACTAAGCTGGAGCAATGGCGATAAGGAAGCTCTGGACCAGCTAATCCCGCTGGTCTCATCCGAGTTGCGCCGATTGGCCACGCGTTACATGGCCAAGGAGCGATCCGGCCACACTCTTCAGACTTCTGCTCTCATCAATGAAGCGTACCTGCGGCTTGTCAATCAGCAGAACGTCGAATGGAAAGACCGGGCGCATTTTTTCGCCGTCGCTGCCCAGATAATGCGCCACATCCTGATTGACCATGCTCGACGCTATAAGTATGAAAAGCGAGGGGCGGGCGCTCAGAAGGTAGCCCTTACCGACGCGGCGTTGTTAGGTCAGCAGCGGGCTAAAGAGTTAATTGCGCTCGACGACGCGCTGATTGAACTGGCGGCGTTTGACTCGCGCAAGAGTCAGATCGTCGAGCTGCGTTTCTTTGGCGGGTTGAGCATTGAAGAAGTTGCCGAAGTCGTGCACACCTCGCCCGCTACCGTTAAGCGCGAGTTGCAAGCGGCCAAGCTCTGGTTAAAGCACATAATGGCTCATGACCAATCTTGCTGAGAAATACACTCTCTCGTGAGCCGAATTCGGATATGTTCTCGCTATATGAAGTAGCTGCGAAAGCAGTCTAGGAACGTGATCATCGCGCATGGAACTCGAACGCTGGCGCAGAACAGATAATATTCTTCAAGCCGCTCTCGCCTTGAATCCGGCCGAGCGCAGCGTCTTCGTTGACAGTGCGTGTGAGGGTGACGAGTCTCTGCGAGACGAAGTAATCTCCCTGCTTTCTCTTGAGAAGGAGGGACTCGACATCATAGATAGACCCGCATTGGAGGCGGCGGCCTGCGTACTTGCTCCGGATCAACCCGATCTGATTGAAGGACAGTTTGTTGGCCATTTCAGAATTCTCTCATTGCTCGGCGCAGGCGGTATGGGAGAGGTCTATCTCGCGGAAGATACTAAACTGGGTCGCAAGATCGCACTCAAGCTTTTGCCCGCTGACTTCAGCACAGATCGCGGCCGAGTGCGTCGATTCCAGCAGGAGGCCCGCGCCGCGTCGGCTCTTAACCACCCGTATATCGTCACCATTCACGAAACAGGAGAATTCCAGGACAGGCATTTCATAGCCACTGAGTACATAGAAGGCGAGACGCTGCGCCAACGAATGAGGCGTACAACCCTCAACCTAAACGAAACTCTCGATATTGCCATTCAAGTGGCGGGCGCGCTTGGCGCTGCGCACCAGGCAGGCATCGTTCATCGCGACGTCAAACCGGAGAACATCATGCTGCGGCCCGATGGCTACGTCAAAGTGTTGGACTTCGGACTGGCTACACTGGAGGAGCAATCGGGCGATGGCGGTAGCAGCGATTTTTCTTCTAAGGAAGGCGATACAACACCCGGCCTATTGATCGGCACGGTGAAGTACATGTCTCCTGAGCAAGCGCGAGGGTTGAACCTGGATGCGCGAAGCGATTTATTCAGTCTGGGTATTGTTATCTACGAAATGCTGGCAGGCCGGCCGCCATTCGAAGGCGAAACCAACAGCGACTTGATTGCCGCCATTCTGAGGGTCGAGCCGGTGCCGCTGACCCAATCCCCTGCTGTTGTACCTGCCGAATTACAAGACATCGTGAGCAAAGCGCTCTGCAAGGACAGAGATCAACGTTATCAAACGATCAATGATTTGCTCGCCGAGCTCGAGAGGCTAAGAGAAGGGTTGGAGTTAGCGGCTAAGCTTCCACGATCCTCGTATTACCGCCCAAACACCGGCTCGTGGCGCGCTCGACTTTACACGAGGCGTGATCAATCAGCATCAAACGTGCGCGAAAAAGCTTTGCGCACTGCATTAAGCCCAGCGCATTTACTCTCCAGGAGCAACCGACGCGGAAGGGCGGCGGTAATGACAGCGGTTGCTGTCATCTTGCTTGGGAGTGTCGCGTGGTTGGTTGCACAGCAACGATCCCGGTCGTCGGAACGCCGTTTCCAAAGCATGGAGATCATCAACCTCACGACCAACGGAAAGGCTAGGGACGCAGCCATTTCGCCCGATGGCAAACTCGTAGCTTATGTAGTCGAAGAAGCCGGCCAGGAGGGCCTTTGGATAAGGCAAGTCGCCACAAACTCTACAGCTCCGATAACGCCACCTGAACCTACTCGATATCAAGCCTTAACTTTCTCGCGTGATGGAAATTCCGTTTATTACGTCAAGTATGAAGGATTTGACCTGGCTCAAAACGCGCTCTATCAAGTTAGCGTGTTTGGAGGTGCTTCGAGAAAGTTGATTCCAAACGTCCACTCGGCGATCAGTTTTTCTCCCAACGGCGAGCAGGTCGCATTCATTCGCCGGTATCCAAGGGAAACAGTTTTGATAGTTGCAAACGCAGATGGCGCTGGAGAGCAGGAACTCACCAAATGGAGAGAACCTGAGTTTCTCTCCACCTATCCCTGCGGGCCGGCATGGTCACCGGATGGGAGGGTCATTGCCTGCGGAGCAGGGTACTTTGATGCCGCAGCCGGTCGCAATCTGACTAGAATCGTCGAATTTCGTTTGGAGGATAAGACCGACAGGCCTATTACTTCTAAGGCTTGGCGGGCGTTCTATGGACTTGGCTGGCTCTCGGATGGCAGCGGCCTGATCCTCGCTGCCTTGGATGGGCCGGGGTCTGAAGACACTGCCAAGATATGGCGTATCTCTTATCCCAGCGGCGAAGCCGAAAAAACTACTAGTGAATTGAACACGTACACGGGCATTAGCCTTACGTCAGATTCACTGAATCTGGTGACTACTCAATCCAGTCAAACTTCAAGTATGTGGATCGGACCCACTGGGGACCTGAGTCAAGCCAGACAGATCACATCTAGTCGTCCCCCTTACCGGGGTTTAGCACTGACGCCTGACGGCAAGATAGTCTGCGGCGACACAATCAACGGCAATCTAGAGATTCTTACCATGGAGCTCGATGGGACCGATCAAAAGCAGTTGACGTTTGCGGCGGGTAAGAACCACACACCATCGGTTTCACTTGATGGTCAATACATTGCTTTTGCTTCCACGAGAGGGGGAGAGCCGGGTTTATGGAGAATGGACATCAACGGTGACAATCCAACGTTGCTGACGAGGTGTGGCAACATAACGTCAACAAGCTTTTCACCAGATGGCAAATGGATCGTCTATTCGGGTTTTGTTACCGGGCACGCCATTCAAAACATATGGAAGGTGTCCAGCGATGGAGGAAGCCCTTCGCAATTGACTGACAAGTTCTCGGCTGCTCCTACCGTTTCACCCGATGGGAAGATGATAGCTTGTGTTTACAGAGATGCCCCTTCCTCGGCTGCTCACATAGCGATAATCCCCTTTGAGGGCGGGCAGCCGATCAAGACCTATCTTGCGCCTGGACTTTCCTACGGGTCCATTCGCTGGGCGCCGGACGGAAGCGCTCTTACATACATAGAGACCCACGGCGGTATTTCCAACTTATGGAGCCAGCCATTAGCTGGTGGCCTGCCAAGTCAGCTCACCCACCTCCGAACAGAAACGATGTTGCAAGCGGAATGGTCACGCGATGGCAAACAACTCGCCTTCGTGCGCAACGCGCGGATTAGCGATGTTGTATTGATAAGAGATGGCCCCTAATAGGGAGCGGAGTACGAGACGCAACTATAGTACCGAGTCAGTCTCGTTAACAGTGATCATGCTTCCAGGCACCGCCGTTGAGAGTTGTACTCGTTTTGGGAGTGCTTCTATTCTGCCTCGGAATCGCTGGCAGCCACTTACGAACAACAAGGCAATTCACCCGAAGCGCTTTGGGCGTTGGAACAAGGTTGTCGTGAAGATGAGGCTGGGAATGTGGCCGGAACGCCAGAAGTGTTTTGGTTGAAATCAAGTCGCGACTGGCGCAACTCTATCGCAAGCTCAATCGAGTGGAGGATGCTCAAAGGATCGAAGTCGAACTCCTGAGCCTGCTAAGATACGCCGACGCGGACCATCCGATTCTTGTCCAACTGCGACGAGCGGCACGGTGAATGACGGTCTTTGGCAACCGCGTGCATATCTGATCCGATCGAGACTGTCGACGACTCTTAAAGCGCCTAAGCCGGCGGTCGGCGTGCTCCATGCAGGCCCCGTCGCAGTCACCGTCATTACTTATCCAGTGGTAGTACCTACGGTGTTAACTTTGGCGGGGTCACAGCTCCGTTCGCGAGTTGGTTTGATCCAACCCCGCCATTAGCAATCCCTAATGGAAACGTGGTTGTTCCCTGACCAGCTAGAGTTGCGTCATGCCCTACTGATCTTGATGGCTGATTGCCAGGTGGGGCCCTGTGCAACGATGCCCCTGCCGCCTGACAGCAGTAGTCCAATGACCATCCCGAGGAACAACGTCATACTCGTCGCCGAACTTGATCTTGTTCATCGTATAGTTCCTTTCTACCTCAGCTCTTGAGTACTTGAGGCAAGACTAACCTGCTACGTCTACTTCCTCAGGAGCGTTAGCTTGAACCGAAGAGAGTACAATCCATCATTGTTGAGCCGCAAAGCGCCTACCGTTGGCGTATCTTTCAGCCTTGCCAGGGCTGGCTCAGGAACACTGTTGTTGCAGGCCGCAGTGCCTGCAGGCTCCACTTCCCACGTATCCGCATCGATACGCGTGACCACACCGTAAGCTGTTTGGCTCACGTCAAGACCGCTGGCTGATGAAGTTCTATGGAAGTTATGCCGCCACTGTGTTTTCTTGGCATCATTCAGAGTATAAAACCAGGAAAGCTGCACGCATTCAGAAGCTCCGATGGACAGACTCTGAAGAGGTATGTAGCTGCCGTCATTGTTTTGTGGAATTGTGCTCAAGAAAGCACGCGGATATGTTCCTGACACAGGCTGTTTGGGGGTCGTTGGCGGGTCATTATCGAGGCCTGTATATGGCACCGAATAATCAAACGCCACTCCCCGTATTGGCGTTTTGCCTGTCTGGAAATTTATGATCAGATCTCCAGAGTTGTCGAAGCTTGCCGAGACACCCTCCTGCCCGTGAACGTACGGACCACCTCCGTCACTAAGAATCTGACACGCGCTACCGGATGAATCGGTGGGTTCAATGACGGCCTTTAGATTGACCGCCGCAATGGTACCTGGCTTCTCTGCCAGAACACCGACAGCGGTCAAACCGGAAAGCATGGTGAGCGTCAAGGTGAACAAGATGACTCTCTTCATGGTCTTTTCTCCTCACGGGTCAAAGATAGAGGCGAATTCCCGCTGGCCAACCCCTGGAAGATCATGGCCGCGTCTGAGCTAGCCAGGTTGGCGCCTCACCTGATATAGCGAAAAACTTGCCTGTATAAGCTCATCGTTATTTTGAGTTTCTTGCTGGCATTCAGGTGCTATGCCGACAATGCTATAATCGCGCTCCTAAGAATCGGGCCGAACCAATCAGCGCTGGAATCTTATGGCGGGTTTACCAAATGAAGTCACTCAGCTCTTGCTGAGCTGGAATACTGGGGACGACAAGGCATTAGACGAGTTGATACCTCTCGTCTACAGTGAACTGCGCCGCCTGGCCCGGCTCTACATGCGACGCGAGCGCTCGAATCACACCCTTCAAACTTCTGCTCTGATTAACGAGGCGTATCTGCGGCTCGTAGACCAGCAAAAGGTAGAATGGCAGGACCGCGCACATTTCTTTGCGGTTGCCGCTCAGATTATGCGCAATATCCTGATAGACCATGCCCGTAAGTATCAATCTGCGAGGCGCGGCGCCGGAGCACAGCAGGTGCCGCTCGATGAATCAGTGATTGCGAATAGCCAGAGAGCCTCAGAACTGGTGGCTCTAGACGATGCCCTCGTCAGTCTTACAACCTTCGATTCACGCAAAAGCCAGATAGTAGAGTTGCAATTCTTCGGCGGCTTGACCATTGAAGAGATTGCTGAAGTTATGAAGATTTCGCCTGCCACTGTTAAACGCGAGCTTCAGGCGGCTAAGCTGTGGCTGCACCGTCTGATGACGAATACTTAATGTGCTGAGCTAATCCGACGAGAAATTTCGCTATACAATGTGGCGATCAGTCGAATTCCCATCCTCTCGCGGGGTTTCTCTATGATGGACCAGGAACGTTGGCGGCAGATCGACACGGTTTTGCAGGCCGTGCTTGAGCGTCCGCCCGCCGAGCGTACCCGGTTCCTCGATGAAACGTGTTCTGGCGATGAAAGCCTGAGGCAGGAGATCGAGTTTTTACTTTCTGGCGAGACGGCGCTGAGTATGATGGACGCGCCCGCGTTTGAAGTTGCGGCCGGCTTGCTATCGACCCATATTCCCGAACTGGAAACGGGACAGCTTATCGGGCACTACAGAATCCTCTCTTTCCTCGGCGCCGGGGGCATGGGCGAAGTTTATCTCGCCGAGGACCCGAACCTCGACCGTAGAGTTGCCATCAAGGTGTTGCTCAGTGGTTACACTCCCGATGGAAAGCAACTCTATCGCTTCCAGCAGGAGGCGCGCGCCGCGTCGGCTCTCAACCATCCGAATATCATAACAATCTACGAGATCGGTCAATTCAATGGGCAGCGCTTTATTGTCTCTGAATTCATTGAGGGCAAAACCCTGCGCCAATACTTGAGTCGTGACAGAATTCCAGTCAGCAGAATCCTGGATATATCGATTCAAGTGGCGAGCCTCCTTGCAGTGGCGCATGAGGCGGGAATTATTCACCGTGATATCAAACCTGAAAACATAATGCTGCGCTCAGATGGCTACGTTAAAGTCCTCGACTTTGGACTTGCCAAATCGATCGAGCAGCAAGATCACCGCGAGAATAGGCGCGACATCGAAGAGCCAGTAACTACACCAGGTCTGCTGATGGGCACAGTCAAGTATATGTCGCCCGAGCAGGCGAGAGGCCTGAATGTAGATTCGCGTAGCGACGTGTTCAGCCTCGCAGTGGTTATGTACGAGATGGTCGCGGGCCGCGCGCCATTTGAGGGCGAAACAAACAGCGATCTCATTGCGACTCTACTCAAAGATGAGCCGCCGCCTTTACAGTATTATTCGCCAGATGTGCCACATGAATTACAGCGCATCACCGCAAAAGCCCTCCGAAAAGACAAACAAGAACGCTATGAAACCCTGCGGAGCATGCTGATTGATCTTCAGCGGCTGAAGCAGGAGCTGGAGCTTGACTCTCGCCATCTCAGGCAACAGAACAGAACCGGCATAGCCGACCTGACGCCAAGCAGTGTTCAAGCAGCAGTCGAAGCGTCTGGTTGTTTGACAGCTCCAAGTGGGAACATCGGAACGATCCCAACGCTGCTGGCCAGCAAGCACACTACGAGCCAAGTCAAAAGGGGCAAAACAAAAGCGACGGCAATCTCATCAGCTCTGCTCATCATCGTTGCGGGCATTATCTATGCTGTAGGCTGGAGAAGCAGTAATAGCCGGGCCCCCTTTCAGGAAATGAGCATAAGAAAAATCATCGGAACTGACAGCTCACGACTTGGAGCGATCTCTGCGGATGGGAAATACCTTGCTCACGTCGCAGACGTGCGAGGTCAAAGCAGCCTCTGGATCAGGAGACTTTCCACAGACAGTGATACTGAGATCATTCCGCCTGCCGACGGTGTTTTCATAGGGCTCACGTTCTCGTTGGACGGTGACTATATCTACTATGTCAGGGGTGAGGATGAGGATTCCGGCGTGCTCTACCGGGTAGCGGTGTCCGGAGGTGAGTCCCAAATAGTAATGGGTGACGTAAGTAGTGCCATCACTTTTTCCGCCGACGGGAAGAAGTTCGCTCTCGTCCGGATGGCTGGAGAAGCGACTGCAATCATACTGGCGAACGCCGATGGGTCCGGAGAGAATCAACTCGCCCTGCGCAAATTGCCAGAGTTTTTCAATCCTATCGCGCCGGCCTGGTCACCTGATGGAAAGGTCATCGCGTGCCCAGCCGGGAGAATGGGCAAAGATGGTTACGAAAGTGTGGTAGAAGCGCAGGTAGAGAATGGTCTCGTGAAGGCAATTTCTCGTGGTGAATTGGAAAATATCGAACAGGTTGCGTGGCTCTCAGACGGTACCGGTTTGATTGTGACGGCCGCGGAAAAAGAGACAGCGGGTCGACTTCAAATTTGGCATCTATCATATCCAAGTGGCGCGCCGCGGAGGATAACAAATGATTTGAATGGCTATTCCAGACTCAGCTTGACGGCAGATTCAAAGATCCTTGTCAGTTCGCGGATAGAAATGCGAACCAGTATCTGGCACGTGCCGAATGGAGATGCCAGCCTTGCTAAACAGATCACAGACGAAAGAAATACTGTTTTCAGAGCGGTTTGCTGGCTACCCGATGGCAGAATCGTAGCTCCCTCAAACACGAGCGGCAGTCGTGAAATCTGGGTGATGAATTCTGATGGAACGGATCCTAGGAAGTTGACCTCTGATGGCTTGCCAAAATTTTGGCCCACAGGCTCGGCTGATGGTCGCTATATTGTATTCTCCGCTCTCGACAACGACGCCTCGCATCACATTTGGAGAATGGATATTGATGGCAGCGATCTTAAACGGTTGACCAACGGTGTCGGCGAGAATTTTCCCAGTTGTTCACCGGACGGATGGGTGATTTATTCATCTGGCACTGGAGATGAGCTAACGGTCTGGAAAGTCCCAATTGATGGTGGCGAGCCCATACAATTGGTCGAAAAGCCTTCAAGATTTGCAAAGGTGTCGCCAGACGGGAAGCTAATCGCCTGCCAGTGGAAGGATAGTCCTGCCGCTCGGTGGAGAGTAGCGGTGCTTTCATTTGAAGGAGGCACGCCCGTAAGAACACTCGACATTCCGTCAAGCATCAATATGCGCTGGTCTCCAGACAGTCGCGCCCTGAACTACATCGTTACTCGCAACGGGGTCTCAAACATCTGGAGTCAGCCGATAGATGACGGGCCACCGCGGCAGCTAACAGATTTCAACTCACTCACGGCGTATGGATTCGACTGGTCAACGGACGGCAGTCTCATCTGCTCGAGAGGCTTTACCGTGCGTGATTTGGTCTCGATAACAAACTTTTACTGATTGCACGGCGGAATTGTGCTTCCCTCGTGCGGACTCCGCATAGGCCCTGCCACCCGGCACAGTTCTATTGGGGGGCGCTTTGCGAGCATCATATGAACGCATCAACTCTTGTCTTCCGGGGGTGACAACCAATGAACGGGCTCAGATACGAGTTTGCCCCCAGGCAATCTCTGCTCATACTGGCAACCACGCTGCTCATTGTGCTAGGTCAGCTACAAAGCGAGAGTTTGGGCAGCGCATTGCCCGCCCCATACACGCAATCCCCCGTAGCCACGCTGAGCGGCACCGCCTTTGACGAGACCGGTGCGCTTGTGCCCGATGTTGATATCGTTTTGGTGAAGCCCACACCGGTATTCAGAGACAGGCCATCACAAACAGCGATGGTTACTTTTCACTAGCGATGCTTCCACCCGGTAGCTACACCTTGAAGGCTCAACGACAGGGATTTGCAACCGCAGAAGTAAGCCACCTCAAACTAAATGTCGGCGGTCATGTTGCAATAAATATCAAACTGAAAACGGGTGACATTAGCGAATCTATCATCGTCGAGGGCGGGTCCGTTGTTCAGACTGAATCTGCCGCTATCGGCATACTGGTCGATCGTCAATTTGTAGAGAATATACCGCTGAATGGGAGGAGTTTTCATGCTCTGATCGAGCTCACGCCGGGAGTTGTCCTTACCAAATCAACCGGTGCAGAACAGGGACAGTTCAGCGTCAACGGGCAGCGCAACAACGCCAATTACTTCATGATTGATGGTGTCAGCTCCAACACTGGTATCGCAATCGGCCTGTCTCTCGGCCAAACTGCCGGAGGGACGGTGCCCGCGTTCAACGCTCTCGGGACCACCAGTAACCTTGTTTCTGTTGATGCCTTGGAAGAGTTCCGAATCCTGACTTCTACATATGCGCCTGAGTTCGGCCGCACGCCTGGTGCCCAGGTTTCGCTCTTAACACGCTCGGGCACAAACCAGTTTCATGGGACTGTCTTTAATTACTTTCGAAATGATGCGCTCGATGCCAACGACTGGTTCGCCAACAGCAGGGGCTTGAATAAGCCGGCGCTGCGTCAGAACGATTTTGGCGGGGTGCTGGGTGGCCCAATCATTAAGGACCAAACATTCTTCTTCTTTTCGTACGAGGGATTGCGTCTGCGCCTGCCGGAGGTTCGCATTAGCCAGGTCCCTTCGTTGAGCCTGCGACGCAGCGCTTTGCCACAGATTCAACCATTCTTGAACGCCTTCCCGATACCTAACGGCGAGGAGCTACAAGGCGGGTTTTCAGAGTTCAGCGCCGGCTATTCAGACCCATCGAGTCTGGACGCTACTAGCATCCGAGCAGATCACACTTTAGGGTCCGGTACAACACTATTTGGCAGATACAACCACGCTCCATCTAAGGCGATTTTCCGGGACCCGGAACTTACTTTGAATAACGTTGGTCTAAATTCATTCAAGACCCAAAGCTCAACGCTGGGGTTAACGCAGGCCATTTCTCCGTCCGTCAGCAATGACTTCCGAATCAATTACACCAGGACCGGCGCAAGCACGAGATTTGTACTGGACCAACTCGGCGGGGCAGTTCCTCCCGCTGACTCAGTCATTTTCCCTTCGTTCACCGCAAGCCGGGATGCCCTTTTTCAGATCTCGCTGCCAGGCACGGCTTACCTCGTTGGAAAGGTTGCGGACAATCTGCAGCGCCAGATCAATGTGGTTGAAAGCCTGTCGGTGCTTGCGGTCGGCCACCAATTCAAATTTGGATTTGATTATAGACGGCTTTCCCCAATATCAAATCAATCGTCGTACTCGCAAATAGTCAATTTCTCTGATACCAGTGAGCTCGTATCGGGCATTGCACCGTCCGTGGAAATTGGGGCAACGTTTGGCAGAGTCTTCCCATTATTCACTAATGTCTCTCCATACGCACAGGACACGTGGAAAGCAAGCCAACGACGACTAACGCTCACTTTCGGACTTCGGTGGGAGTACAATCCGCCTCCCAGAGAGAAAAATGGCAACGGGCCTTTTACCGTCAGCGGCCTTGACGATCCGGCTACCATGAGCCTGGCTCCGATAGGGACCCCACTGTGGCGAGCTTCTTACAAGAACTTTGCTCCGAGGCTGGGCGCAGCATACCAGTTATTTCAGTCGAAGGGATTCGAAACCGTGCTGCGAGGCGGAATTGGGCTCCTTTATGATCTTGGCACCGGTCCAGCGGGAAGAGCCATATCCCCTTTCGGCTCCGGGATGTTCCTGCTTGACGTCCCCTTTCCGCTCGCGAGTGAACAGGCAAGACCGCCCGCTTTCAGCTTCGACCCCCCATACAATTTGTTTGCGTATGATCCTGATATGAAGCTGCCGAAGACGTATCAATGGAACGTGTCAATAGAGCAATCGCTCGGCCCCGACCAGGCAGTTTCAATCTCATATGTGGCCGCGGTGGGCCGCGATCTGCTGCGCCTCGAGACACTGAGCGGCTCTAATCTCCCGAATCCTGATTTCCGCAGATTGGCAGTCGTGAGAAATGCGGCAACGTCGGACTATCACGCTCTGCAAACGAAATATCATCGGCGCTTGTCGCGTGGATTGCAGGCCCTCGCTTCATATACGTGGTCGCACTCGATTGACGGCGCTTCTACCGAGACAGGAAACAATGTTCCCGCAGCCAGGATAGAACCGAACGTAAATCGGGGACCGTCTGACTTTGACGTACGCCATTCATTCTCTGGGGCGCTGACTTACGATTTTCCGTCGCCGGCCCTCACAGGGATTGTCGGCGCGATTCTGCGCAACTGGTCTGTTGATTCTATGTTCAGAGCACGAACAGCCACCCCTGTGAATGTAATTATGAGCAGACTGCTGTTTGGCGTGCCCGTTGTCAATCGTCCCGACCTGGTTCTAGGCGTTCCTCTGTATCTCGATGATCCGGCGGTGGCAGGAGGCAGTCGAATCAACCGGGCTGCGTTTTCGATCCCGCCGCCGAACCAGCAAGGCACTCTGGGCCGTAACAGCTTGCGAGGATTTCCTGTATCTCAGTTGGATCTAGCACTCCGGCGAAGATTCAATCTAGCGGAACGACTGACTCTTCAATTCAGGGCCGATCTCTTCAATGTCATGAACCATCCTAATTTCGCTGATCCAAATCCTTTTTTCAACAACATAAATCTCTTCGGGCAGTCGCTACAAATGTTTGGTCGAAGTCTTGGAGAGGGAGCAGGATTGAGTCCGCTTTATCAAATCGGCGGTCCACGCTCGATTCAATTGGCTTTGAAGTTACAGTTCTGAATTGAGGATGGCGACTTCAACCTATCGCGATGCTCGACAGTGCTTGCTTTGACCGATAGTTGTGCGCTTCAGCGAACGTTAGAGCACCCGAACTTTCTTATGTCGTCGAATCGTCCAGCCACGGTGACGACCATTGCGGCGGAACGTCCGTACACCAAGCCTGGGCCTGGGGCCGCGCCCATCCCAGCGTCCTGAACGAGCGTCATGACCGTTGATGAATTTCTGAGATTTCTTTGCCTGGCCGCGTCCGCGACCGTTTCCCTGGGCTACAACCTGAGTAGGCAACAGCAACGACGCGCATAATACGATACCAGCGATAACCACCGTAACTCGGCGTAACAGAATTGATCTCATAGTTTCTACTCCTCGACGGGCAGTCACTCACAGCCCTCCGGACTTTGAATCGTATCAACCATTGTGCCAGTTCTAACCAAGCAACAACAGCCCGAGGATAGACTCGACTTGAACAGCCTATCTGATTCGATCGAGGCTGTGCGCTTCATGGGCGGGAGCCGGTTCATTTGAAAGCGCGCGAGCATGTTCGTCTGTCAGCAGCTTCATCATCTCAGCGCGACGGTCGTAAAGACGCTTGAGCTGTCGGGGCTTGTGACGAGCCAGCGCGTATGACGTAATGATCGGCAGCGCGATCGTCGAATCGAGATAGCACACAACGGCGTCGGGCAAGCGGTCGGGGTCGATCTTGCCCCAGCTTACCGCTTCGCTCGGAGTCGCGCCCGACAGGCCGCCGGTGTCGGGCCGAGCGTCGGTCACCTGCAAGAAGTAATCGTGACCCTTCTCTTCGATCTTCAGCACTTCTTGAATCTGCGGCTCGGTTTGAAGCAGGAAATTCTTTGGGCTACCTCCGCCAAAGATCAACACCGCTGATTTGCCACCGCTGCGTTTGGCGTCGAGAACGATTGCCGCGGTTTCGTTTACATCTGCGTTCACATCGTAGCGCAGCTTGTTGCCGGTAAGCGCCTTTGCCGCGACGTTCATTCCGATCGAGCTGTCGCCGGGCGAAGAGGTGTAAACGGGAACAGCCGCGTCGTGCGCCGCCGCAAGCAGGCTCTTGCGCCCGATCCCCAGCACGCGTTCGCGTTCGGCGACGTACTTGCCCGCGAGGTGGTGAAACTCGGCGGTGCTCATTTCCCGTTGGAACTCCGGCCCTTCGATCATCTTGCGATAGAACTCGTCGGTCGACAGCAACACGTCGTACTCGAAGAATATGTCGTAGATGCGAACAATCCCCTCTTCGCGGAGTACAACGTCGCTGGTCTGCGGATTGCCCCGGTGCATTCGAAGCCCAATCCCGAAGTGGGTGTCGTGATAGGCATTGGCACCCGTTGAGACAATCCAATCGACAAAGCCATTCTCGATGAGCGGGATGATTGCCGACATGCCCAGACCTGCGGGGGTCAGCGCTCCAGTCAGGCTCATTCCGATGGTCACATCGTCTTCGAGCATCTTCTCGACGAAGAGCCGGCACGCCTCGCGTAGCCGCGCCGCGTTGTAAGCTAGAAAAGCCGTGTCGACAAGTTCGGCCACGGTCATCGAGCCGGTCACGGGCTTCGGATCAATTGCGGCGCCGCCCAGGAAGTTGTGTCTGTTTGCCATCTCCACCTCGCAAGCAAGGAGCGGATTCGAGCGGAAACGCAAAGTCGCCCATCCGCATTCAAGGTATGTAGGTTAAGGTCTAAGTTGGACCAATGCAACCGGACGGTCAGCGATGTGTCAAAACGTCGTGGGCAAGCGGACCCAAGAAATGAATTCCATTGGAAGCGAGGAGTCAATAGGGTGACCGAAACGAGATCCGGCGAGGGCGGAAGCCTTTATTCAACAACGTAGCGCCTGAGCGCTTCGATCACCTCGCTCGGTACAGGAATGGACTTGAACGTCGATCTCGACACACAGGCAAGCACGACGTGGCCGTCGGCTACCAGATCTGTCTCGCCCTTCTTGCTTACTTCGAACCGAAGCGTCAGCGACTTGGTCCCGAAACGGCCGACATAAGCCGAGACCTCAATCGGATCGTCCAGCATGAGCGGTTTGCGAAAGTCGAAATGGATCTGCACCCGCGGAAGCCAGATATCGAAGCGATCAAAGACTTCTGAATACGGCAGGCCAACCGCGCGAAACAGTTCTGTCTCGGCGATCTCAAAGAACCTGAGGAACTGACCATAGTAGATAATCCCAGCGCGGTCGATGTCCGACCAACGGACGTGCTCTTCGATTGTGAATCGTTTGGGCATTGACGGTTAGTCGCGATTGTATGCCGCGAAAACAACGTGGAGCTCAATCACATGCCGCTGCTGAAATCCTAACGGGCGGCCAGTACCGCATTCGCATTCCGCTCTTAATCGACGTTGTATGATTCGATGCTCACTGTCTCGCACAGCGCCGCCGCCTCACGCTTGGGCGGCGGTTTCGACGGGACCTTGAGCACGCGCACGGTAGTCATTCGGCCGCGCTGCCTGATTGAAAGGAGATCTCCTTCTCGTACTTCGTGCGCGCTCTTTGCACGCAAGCCGTTTACTTTCACGGCGCCTGCTTCGCACGCCTCCTGGGCCAGTGTTCTGCGAGGCACGAGTCGTGACAGCTTAAGGAAGTTGTCGAGGCGCATGTGGGCAAGCACGCATGCAGGTGAGCAGGGAAAAGTGTGGCGGTCCGATTCTCCTCTGCTCCCTTGCGTGCTCCTCTGCTAGTTCTTGTCCGTCTTATCGGCGGGCTTGGCTTGAGCAGTAACGTAACCGTCCGCGATCTTGATGAAGGCGTCCTCGCGCAACTTCTTCAGATACTTCTTGCGAGCGTCGTCCGCGCGTTCCATCGTCGCCGCCCGGCCGATGGCACTCTGCACATCGGGTTCTTCAAACGCGCGCAGGTTAGCAGCCTTGCGATCGTCCAGGCGAATTATCTGAAATCCGTCCTGGAGTCTCAACGGTTCGGTTACCTCTCCGGTTTTGAGAGTTGAGATTGCGGCGGCAATGTCTTCTTTAAGCTCGCCCTGCTTGAAGACCCCGAGCTTGCCATTCTGCGCTCGAGAAGCGCGGCCCGCTGGCGAGTTCTCCTGCACCGCGACGGCGAAGTCCTTGCCGGCGCGAAGCTCGGCGACCAAACGTTTAGCTCTTTGATCCACTTCGGCGGCGGTGTGACCCTCCAGGGGCAGGAAGATTTCCGAAAGCGTCACCTCGCCCGGCACAGTGAACCCCTCCTTATGCTTGTCGTAAAAGTCGCGTTTGTCCTTGTCGTTCAAGCGCTGGAAGATCGGCGAAAGCACTTCGCGTTGAATGACGTACTGCTGTTGAAGTTGCTTGCGAATCGACGCCCTCGCGGTTTCCGGATCTACGCCTTGCTTCTTGAGCTCGTTTTCGAAAGCGAGTACGTTAGGAGACCCGTTCTGAGCCGCTATCTCTTTCATCCGCTGGTTAACCTCGGCCTCGACGTCGAGGTTGAGCTCCTTGGCCTTTTGCTCGAGGAGCAGATCATCGATGATGTAGTCGAGCACCGAAGACTTGAGCCGCTCGAATTCCGCCTTGATCTCGGCTTCGCTCTTGCCTGCCATCTGCCGAACGAGTTCTTCCTTAAAGTCGCGGAGCCCATTCAGGTAGTCAGCGAGAGTGACGATATCGTTATTGACGCGGGCGACGATTTCGTTGACCAGTTCCGGGTCCTGCGCGCGTGCGGTTGTCGCGAACGCGAGCACGAACCCGATCGCCAGGGTCGTTATGATGAACTTCATGTGGCACATCCTCTCTTTCGTGATGCGTGATGCGTAATGCGTGACCGGAGCTTCTTATCAGGCGTCCCTCCTGTCACGAATCACGCATCACGCATCATTTGTTTGGGCTGGTGTGAAGCTCAATTATGCCTGAGCTGTCCCGTGTATGTGAAGCCCAGAGCCGCGTCGTTGATTTTGATCGTCGCCTCCGATGTGAGGCGCTCGATCGTCTTATCGACCGCCTGCTGGTTCTTCAGGGCGATCAGCTCTTCGGTCAACTGCGCGCGGCGGTCGTCGAGCTTCGAGCGCCGCTCTTCAATCGCATGAGGCTGAATGCGTTGCTCCAGTTTGAAAATGTGAAAGCCGTAGTTGGATTCGATCACCGGGCTAACGTCGCCGGGCCCGAGTTGGCCCACCGCCTTTTCAAGCACCTCCGGAAGCTGGCCTTCGTCGTAGCGATCGAGCCCGCTTTGCTCGGCGTTTGGAGCATCGGAATGAAGCCGCGCCACGGAGGCGAAGTCGCGGCGGCCTTCGGTAACCTCGCCGCGCAATCGATCAGCCTCCTCTCGAGACTGAACGCGAATCTCGCGCACCAGGAAACCCGGACGATCGGTGAGTCGCGACTGGTTCTTCTCGACGTACTGCTGGACTTCTTCCGGGGAAACCCGCACATCGCGCAGCGCAACCTGGCGGTAGTATTTTTCAACCAGCAAATCGCGAGCTAGCTCTTCGCGAGCAGCGGCGCTGGTGACCGAAGACTTCATTTGCGGGTTGTCTTGCGTTGTCTGATCGATCTCGGAGCTGAGCACGCTGAGCCCCAGGCGCGCCGCGTCGTCGAGCACCAGCCGGCGCTTCAGGTACTCGTCAAGCACCTCGCTTGGAAGCGAACTGGAACCTTCGGCGCCGCTGAACTCGCCCATCTTCAATTGGAGAAAACGCTCGAACTCATCGCGCCGTATGTCGTGCCCGTTCAATGTTGCAATCACCGGAGAACGATCGCCGCCCGCTCGACAGCACAAGATCATCGGAATCAAAAAAGACAACAAGATCAATCGAGCGTGCTTCACTTTGGTTAAGCTTATCACCCTGTCGCACTCATTGAGATTTCAAGCCGTACAGCTTGACGGCATTATCGCGCATCACCATCCGGGCCAATTCAATCGCGCGCTCGCGAGTGATCTCGCCGTCATTCAGCATCCCGGTCAGCGCCAGCGCCAGCGCCTGTCGCGCGCTGGTGATCGCGAGCCATCCTCCCTCCTCCCATCCAATCTCAGGGGTGAGCGCAAACGCGTCGGTGCCGAACAGCACTTTGTCGGGATAGAACTCGAGCCAGTTGCGCAACACGTCGCTGAGCGCACGCGCGTAGAGCAGAAACGTTTGCGCCGAGAAGTCCGCATAGACGTTCGATTTGCTCATCAGCGATGCCGTCTGCTTGGTGAACGGATAACCGCCGTGCACTATGACGAAGCTGGTCTTCCTCAAGCCAGGATCGTTGAACGCCGATTCGAGAAGCAATGGATTGCTGCCGCTCTGCTTGTAGAAACTGCCGACGCCATCGATGGCGTGAATGTGAACGGCCAAGCCCAGGCGGCCGGCTTCACGCGCAATGTAGCGAAAAAGATAATCCTGCAGCGACCTGTATTCGATTGCCGGGGGCTCGCCGCCTTTGACGTACTTAGCGTAGACGCGCCGAGCTTCGGTCTCCGGCGCATCATCGAAATCGAGCCGGCGCAGATATGCCGCTTCGAACTTCACGGCTACCGCGCCGTCGCGTTTCTGGCGTTCAAGCGTCGCGGTCACAACTTTTTTCACATACTCATCGAGGGTCGCGGGAAGCGAGTCTATTCTTGATTCCGCCAGGTAGCGTTTCAACAATTGGTCTTCGCCCAGATAGAAGACTCGATAGTCAGGATTCGACCTGCGCGCTGCCTCATTGTTGAGCGGGACCATCAGCGCGTCGACGAATGAAACCCATCGATAACGAGGCGCTTGAAGGCCACGCCCCATGGCTACACGGTTGGCAAACATCGTCTCTATGCCGATTTGGTCCAGCACCCATGCGGGATAGCCGTCGCCGCGCTCGCGCATAACGCGTTGTTTGGCTGCCATCAACTCCTTAACGTGCGCCTCGCTCATGTCATCGTGCTTATATCCGTATAGAGCTCGCCAGGCGCCGATGTATTCCGGATTGGCGGGATTGAGTCGCGGCGGCAGCGCGAACGGTTCGAGCCCCTCCAGAGGCAGAGCGTCGTATTCGTCATCAGGTTTGTCTCCTTCAGGGACGAACCGCAACGGGTGCGCGTGATTGTCGATGGCTTTGATCTTTGCGATCTCGGCGACAAGCTGAGGATCGGCAGTTGCCTGCGCAGCTTGTGGTTGAGGGAAAACGAAAACGAGGATCAACCAGAGCGGAATTAACAGGGCGATTCTGTTTTTCATCTCAAGTCCTTTGAAGCTTGCTTTGTGAACGCCCACATTCCTACACGAACCGGAGCGCTAGAGTCAAAGGAAAGCTCGACGGCCAACGGTTCGCTAGTCTTCCAACGTGGGAGGAACAATGTTCAGAAGGCTGTGATGTAGGACAGTGCGGCTAGGAACTGAGCGCGGGCGGACTTGGTGAACCGAATCTTCACAATGGCGCATTAGCGAGAATGGCGTCGGCCTCTGCGAGCACGTCGTCGAGGTCATGACCTTCTGATCGGGCGATCTCCCTCTCGCCGCGGGCCAGCAATAGTAAGATCTGCCGTTCACGCTCGGCCCGCTCGTAGGCTGCGACGCTTAGCATCACGGCCGAGGGGCGACCCTCCTCGGTGAGAGGCTGATCAGAGGTCCTCAGGCCATCAAGGACTGCATCGATCTCTTCCGCTAACTCTGTCGCCGGCATTAGCTCCACAGGTTTTGACATATGACCTCCCAACTGACTGTCATAGTACTGCCAATCAACAGAAACTTGAAACCATCTCACCACCGTCGCCACTCACCGGAGACCCTAAAAACGGCACTACGAAGATTTTCGTTGACACTACGAAGTTCTTCGTAGTAGTATGGCGGCCTGACAAAACAGGGGGATCGATGACGATGCCAAAGAAAGGGCCGCCTCGGCCAACCGATGCAGAGCTTGGGATTCTGAGGGTGCTGTGGCAGCGCGGGGCCAGCACCGTCCGCGAGGTTCAAGAGGCTCTCAACGAGAACAAGCCGACCGGCTATACAACCGTTCTCAAGATGCTCCAAATCATGACGGAGAAGGGGCTCGTTCGCAGGAATGAGGAGCAGCGGGCGCACGTTTACGAAGCTCAGCTCGCCCAGCATCTGACCCAGCGGCAAATGGTTGGCGATTTGCTCAATCGGGTTTTTGACGGGTCAGCCTCGAATCTGCTGATGCACGCCCTGGCCACCAAGAAGGGGGCCTCTCGCGAAGAGCTCTCCCAGATCAGAGAGATTTTGGACGAGCTTGATCGAGGTGCCCGATGAACGGAATGATGAACGGCATAGAGATGCTGTTGGGCAAACCGGTTTTCCAGGCGCTTGGCTGGACCTTGATTCATTTCATCTGGGAAGGCGCTCTGGTCGCGATTCTCTACGCCAGCGTGAGCGTTCTGCTTAGGCGGTCCACCTCGAATGTTCGGTACGCCTCTGCTTGCTTTGCAATGCTGCTGATGCTGATTGCTCCCGCGGCAACTATGTTCGCGGTAATCCGCGCACAGGAACCTTCGCTTGCCGGCGCACCTTCGGACACGATAGGGCAAGCTCAGCCGGCAAACCCGATCGCGCGATCGACGGACGATCAGCAAGCGATCACCTCGAAAGTCGAACCCGCTGCTGCTCCCCACGGTTCGCCGATGAAACAGTGGGCGGCCGACCGGCTCCCACTAGCTATGCCGTGGCTCCTGGCATTGTGGTTCTTGGGAGTGCTCCTTCTGTCGCTGAGGTTCGCGGGAGGATTGGTGACCGCCCAGCGACTCAAGCGAGTCGACGACAGCGCAGTCGTACAGCTTTGGCAAGAAAAACTCATCGCGCTCTGTGTTCGGCTACGGGTCTCGCGCCCCGTTCGTTTGTGCGAATCGGTGCTTGTCGAAGTGCCGACCGTGATCGGCTGGCTTCGACCTGTCATTCTCATTCCTGTCAGCGCGGTCACCGGGCTGAGCGCGGAGCAGTTGGAAGCCTTGCTGGCGCACGAGCTGGCGCATATCCGCCGATGTGATTACCTGGTCAATCTGCTCCAGACAACGATCGAGACATTGCTTTTCTATCATCCCGCGGTCTGGTGGGTGTCGCGGCAGATCCGCCAGGAGCGTGAGCACTGCTGCGACGATCTTGCCGTAGCCGCGTGCGGAGACGTATTGACCTATGCTCGCGCTCTCGCGGCGTTAGAACAACTGCGCGTCGTCGAGCCGCATCTCGCCGTCGCGGCAAGTGGCGGGTCGCTGCTCGTCAGGATTCAACGCCTGCTTCGACATCGCGCGCCGGCGCGCTACGGGTTTGAGAACTGGCTGGCCGGTGTCCTCGCTCTGGCGACGGTCTTCGGCTTGCTCGCGGCCGCCGAAACCGCGCTTCTCTCACGCGATGTCAAAGCGGCCGCCGTTCAAGACGCGGTTACGCTCACGTCTGTTGCTTCTGATTCGAGGGTTGCTGGTCAAACAACGAATTCGATTTTGCCAACCGTTGACCGAGTCACTCGAGAGCAGGCGTTCAATCACGCCGAAGAAGCATCGCGCACCGATCCCGCAAATACGGTTCAGGATCAGAACGCCCCGACCCAGAAGGATCAGGCTCAGAACGATACTACCCAATCGGAGCCGCCTGCGCAGGAACCTGCCTCGAGCCCGCAGGATTTCATTTCCGAAATGGTGTCTGCCGGTCTGACGAACTTGAAGGTCGACCAGTTGGTCACGCTCAAGATTCACGGAGTGACCGCGCAATTTGTCCGCGAGCTGGCCGGGACCGTAACCAAGAAGCTTACGGTGGACGAAATTATCGCGATGAAGATTCACGGCGTCTCACCGGGGTATGCAAACCAGTTCAAGGCACTGGGACTAAACGGGCTGGATGCTGATGAGCTTGTAGCGTTTGCTATACACGGGGTGACTCCGCAATTCATCAACGAGATCAAAGCAGCCGGAGTGGGCAATGCAGATCCCGACTCGCTCGTCGCGTTCAGGATTCACGGGATTACTCCGGCGTACATCCAGCAGATCAAGGACCTGGGCTTCACGAGTCTTTCTGGAGATCAGCTTACCGCTTTCAAGATACACGGCGTTACCCCCGAGTTCATTCAGGCGATGAGATCCATCATCCGAGGAAAGCTCTCGCCGGACGATCTAACGGGCTTAAGGATTCACGGCGTCAGTCCCGAATTCATCAAGGGACTCGAGGCCCTCGGATACACGAACCTGACCGCGGATCAACTGATGGGGTGGAAGATTCATGGAGTCACCCCCGGGTTCATCAGCTCGATTAGAGAGGCCGGTTATCCGCGCATAACCGCGGACCAGCTTGTTGAACTCAGGATATTCGGGGTCACTCCGGAATTCATTCAGACGGTGAAGAGCCGCGGATTCACCGATGTGACCATAGATCAGCTCGTAGAACTGCGGCGGTTGAACATCATCCCGTCGTCCCGAAAAAAATAACGAGGTCGGACCAGGTCGGCCTCATCAGCTCGAAAGCAACCGGGCTCCGCCCGGTCCAGGATAAGTGTGCGCTTGGGAGGTGAAATGAACATCAAGAATGACCTTTTGAAACACAGTGTGCGAGCGGCGCTGGTCGTGTCGATCTCGCTGTTGTGTTATGCGTGCGTCGCCTCCACGGCGGCGCAAGAGTCGATGAGCGGACAGTGGACGCTCGAGGCGAAGCCCGGCGGCGACCGCGTATATCTGACGATCAACCGCCGAAGTGAAAGAGGCGGCCACCACTCATCGTCCTCCGACATTCGAGCCGACGCTCTGAGAGGCCTGTCCATCGCGCAAGCCTCGGGCAGCGGCTCGGCGGTCAACTTTCAAATTGTCCGCGACGCCGGAACGCTAAACTGCGAAGGCTGGTTCAAGAATGGCAACGGCTCGGGGCATTTCACGTTTACACCAAATCAGAACTTTGCCTCAGAAATGAGAAGTCTGGGCCACGAAAGGATGACGGAAGAGACCTTGTTTTCGATGGCGGTGCACGACATAGGTCTGCAATTCATTCGCGAGTTGAGCACGCTCGGCTATGACCACCTGACAACCGACAATCTCTTCGCTATGCGCATTCACGGCGCCGATCCGCAATTCATCAAGGCGATGAAGGACGAGGGATATGACCAGGTGCCGGTCGATAATCTGGTGGCCATGCGAATTCATGGCGTGAGGCCCGAGTTCATTCGAGAGCTCAAATCGCTCGGATATGAGCACCAGCCCCTCGATCAGCTCGTTGCGATGCGCATACACGGTGTGAGCGCCGAGTTCATCAAAGGACTGCAAGACGCAGGTTATCGCTTGCCGCCGATCGATCAACTCATCGCGATGCGAATTCACGGCGTGAAGAATGAATTCATCAAGGAGTTGAAGGAGCTTGGCTACGACCGCGTTTCAATGGATCAACTCGTCGCGATGCGCATCCACGGTGTGAGCACGGGGTTCATAAGAGAGATCAAGGCACTGGGCTACGAGCGCGTATCTCCGGACCAGCTTGTAACGATGCGAATACACGGAGTCAGTCCGGGGTTCATTCAGAAGATGAAGACGCGCGGGTTCAACGACGCTACGATCGATCAACTGGTTGAGTTGAAGATCCACGGCTTTGACAAGTAACCACATTTGTTCGGAGGTGTGAGATGAGAGAGAAACCTGTTTCTATCCTTACGATACTCGGAGTAATCACCGTCTTAAGCCTGCTGATCGGTTCGCTGGCCACCTGTGAGACGAGCGCTCAAGATTCCTACACCGGACAGTGGATAATCGAACCGTCTCGCGTGGCTGACCGCTACCAGGTGACGTTCACATACCGGTCCGGCAGAATAGGGCGCGGCCAGAGCATGTCGGGTTTCACGATTGAGCCAGAGCGGTTCCAGGGACTTACTCAAAACCAGGTAATGTCCGCGGGGTCGCGCGTCCAGTTCCAACTCGTTCGCGATGCAGGGACGCTCAACTGCGAAGGCTGGTTCAAGGACGGCAAAGGCTCCGGACATTTCGTTTTCGCCGCGAGCCCGACATTCGCCGCCGAGCTTCAAAGGCGAGGCTATCAAGCTCCCAGCGAAGCACAGCAGTTTTCGATGACGCTGAGCGATGTCAGCCTTGCGTTAGTCGACGAGCTAAAAGCGCAGGGATATGAACGCCCGTCGCTCGATCAACTCGTTCGAATGGGCGAGCACGGAGTGAGTCTCGACTACGTTCGCGAATTGAAGGCGCAAGGCTACAGCGTCCAGTCAGTCGACTTGCTGACAAGGATGGTGGACCACGGCGTGAACCCGAAATTCATAAGGGAGCTGGATGCGCTCGGGTTCAAGGATATACCCGTCGAGACCCTGATCCGAACTGTGGATCACGGGGTCACGCCACGGTTCATCCGTGAGCTTCAAGCTGCGGGTTACACGGATCTCTCGCTCGAGCAGTTGACCCGAGTGGTGGATCACGGACTCACCGCGAGCTTCATCAAGGAGATTGAATCGCTGGGCTATACTCGGCTCCCGTTAGAGAAGTTGGTGCGGATGCAAGACCATGGTGTCACCGCGAGATACATCCGCGAGATCAAAGAGGCAGGCTACGACAATCTACCGATCGAGCAATTGGTCCGCATGCAAGATCATGGAGTGACAGCGGCTTTTATCAAGAAGATGCGACAGCGCGGATTCAATGACGTATCGATAGATGAATTGATAAGGCTTGCGGATCACGGGATGAATAACTGAGTGTCCCGTGCATCTTCAGAACGTTGCATCTGGTACAGCTTGCTCCGGCTGAATAGCAGGTCTGTTCCTGCGGGATTCCCCAGTGACGCTTTCACCTAGGAACCGTCGGCTGCATTGGCAATTGCGTCCACTGTTTGGAGCGCCCTGCGAAAGTCATCGTTGAATCGCCGTGCCTCAGTGCAGATTTCCGTTACGGTCAGCCAAGCCTCTCGAAGCGAGTCCCTATGGCTATCGTAATCGGACTCGCTTTTGTATACGCGGCTTTCTATTGGCTGCTGTCCAAATCGATTCTCGGGGTGTTGCAGGCATTCCAAGTTACCGCCAAGCACCGCAGGATCGTTTGGAAGAAGAGCGGCCAGAACCCAGGCCTCGGTACTCTTGGACGGAGTGCAGAGCACTGTGCGGTCTGGCGGTCCTATTTCGCCTACCCATCGCAAGAGAACTCTCATAAGGCGGTCAGTGGTCGCACGAGGTGGAGGACATGGTTGAGCGCAAGGCAAATCGCCAGAGTTGTCTTGTATGTTAGCGCTATTATAAGTTTTATCCGCGACATCGGCGTCGAGGTGGATTACAAGAATGTCGTGGAATTCGAACAAAGGATCAGCGTCCAAGGAGCCTCCACTGCGGGCGGTTGCTTGTCGACACCATCGGTAAACGCCTCCCCATCCTCCCCCAAATTGGCCGAATCCGCCCGTTGGGAAGAAGGCTAGAGACTCCTCTGGCTGCAATTGGTTCAGGATGAACGGTCGCGGATCGAGCATGGACGAAATCGCCGCCTCGATGACCACCCTGTCGGTTGGCCCCTCCGCGACGAGAGCTAGTCTCAAAGGCTCAGACATTCGGAACTCCACCGATTAACTTGTTTACCCACATCCGCGACAGGGGCCATCCCTCATCCGCTTTGGCGCGCAAGGCCTTGGTCAACTCAACTCTGCGCACGACCGTGTGCCCTCTATTGTCGCGATCCACCGTGAACAGTCGCACGCGGTCATCCGTTAAAGGTAGGCCATCGAGCGCGACAGGATTGTGTGTGGTCAAAAGAACCTGCTTGGGGTCTGGCGAGTCAAGTAGCCATCGACATAAAGCCTCTGCAAGCCGCATAGAAAGGCGTGGATTCAATGCTTGGTCGAGGTTGTCGATCGCGAAGCAGCTAGGGACCTTTGGATGAAGAGCAAGAACTGCTGCGAAAAGGACATAAAGCGCACCCTCACTAGCGTCATAGCCGGTTAAGGCATTTCGGTCCTCCGCCATGAAGCGATCGGTAAATTGAACAACCCGCTTTGGCGAAGTTGCGGATGGTGAGAGAGGAACAGAGTGGGACCCCGCTGACTCAACGTTCTTCGCCCAGTCAATCAATGAAATCGCTTCCTTAAAGGCGCCTCTCAGACGTTTGTTGCCCTTCCGCGCCCCCCTGATTTCTCTGATGGCATCGGCCAGTCGACCACCGGAGAGACCAAGCGGCTCGCGCGATTGCAGATCTGGCGCCCCACGAAGCGTAGGAGTGTTTGCGCAGTAGATGCGGTAGCCACGTAGATCGTCAAATAGTCTCAGCGCCGGATCGCCGTTGCTCAATTCAACTACTTTCAACGCAGCAAGCCCCTGTTCCAGATTCAAATGCGTGTCTTCGGGAGATCGCGCGACAAACTTGTCATTCGGCTGGCGTTCTAGGAGCTCAGTCTCATACTGCCAGGCTGGACTCGGGTCATTAATCGGATTGCATAGCGACACTCTGTACCTAGCACCGTTTTGCTCAGCTTCAAACAGAATATGAGGGGTTTCTTTTTCTCCCTTTCGGCGCGGGAACGCCGACTTGTAGAGTTTTGGCACGCCGGGGCGAACGCCACGCCTTCGCAGCGACTCGTCGTCGACCCGTCCAGACGCTGCGGCCCCGAGAACGCCGAGGGCTTCAAGCAGGTTGCTTTTACCGCTCCCGTTAGCCCCGATAAACACATTCACTTGTCCGAGTTCGACCTCGACGGACGCTAAGGACTTGAACGATTCGACGGTGAGCTTTGTGATCATCTCGTTTGCGAGAGCATACCTGCGCAGTCGTCGGGAAGCTAGCGAAAAAGCTCTTTTGTCTGTCTACCGTAGTTGATTCAACAACCCTCTCACTTCATCAAACACCGCCGCGTCATCTTCGGCGGTGAGCTTGATCTTCAACACGCCGCTCGGGGCGAAGCTGGCGGAACCGGATGAAACAAGCGCAATCAACTTGTCCGGGTTAATCTTCGCTTGCTCGGTGAACTTCACTGCAAGCCGGTCGGCTTCGCGGTCGATCGAGATGATCCCCAACTTCGAAGCCTCACGCCGCAGACGTGAGTACTCGAACAGGTTCTCGATGGTCTCCGGGATCGGGCCGTAGCGGTCAGCGATCTCCGCGTGTACATCAGCCAGTTCTGCTTCGCTCTCGGCTGACGAGATGCGCTTATACGTCCGGAGCCGCTGGCTCATATCGTAGATGTAGTCTTCGGGTATTCGAATGTCCACGCCCAGATTGATCGCGGTCGATACTTCATCTTCAACCGGCTCGCCCTTCATCTCCCTCACCGTGCGCTCGAGCATCTGCGTGTAAAGGTCAAACCCGATCGCGTCGATCTGTCCCGATTGCTGCGCGCCTAACAGATTGCCCGCACCTCGAAGCTCGAGGTCGAGCGCGGCGATGCGAAAGCCCGCGCCGAGGTCCGAGAACTCTCGAATTGCGGCGAGCCGCCGGCGCGCGATGTCGGTCAAAGTGTCTTCGGCTGGGATTAGCAGATACGAATAGGCCCGCCGGTTCGAGCGCCCGACTCGCCCGCGCAGTTGATAGAGCTGCGCCAGACCGTACTTATCCGCCCGGTTGATGATGATAGTATTCGCGAGCGGTATGTCGATGCCGTTTTCAATGATCGTTGTGCACACCAGAACATCAAGGTCGTGACGAATGAATTTGAGGATGACGTCTTCAAGCTCCTTCTCGCCCATCTGCCCGTGACCAACGCCGAGGCGCGCTTGAGGAACGAGCCTCGAGATCAGCTCGGCAATCGTGTTGATCGTTTCGACGCGGTTGTGAACGAAGAAAACCTGCCCGCTGCGTTGAAGCTCGAGCTCGACGGCCGACCGCACGACGGATTCCGAAAACTGAACCACGTGAGTCTGAATCGCGAGCCGGTCGCGCGGCGGCGTTTCGATCACCGACATATCGCGCAACCCCGCAAGCGACATGTTCAGCGTCCTCGGAATCGGCGTTGCCGACATCGCGATCACGTCTACCTTCTTGCGCATCTGTTTGATTCGCTCTTTGTGTGCGACTCCGAACCGCTGCTCTTCATCGACCACCAGCAGACCCAGGTCTTTGAAGCGAATGTCCTTCGACAGAAGCCTGTGAGTGCCGATGACGACGTCGACCGTCCCGGCTTCAAGCGCCTTCACGACGTCCTTTATGTCTTTGTTACTTCGAAAGCGCGAAAGCATTTCGATGCGCGCGGGGAACGGGCTGAACCGCTGCTGAAAAGTCTTGCAGTGCTGATAGACCAGCACGGTCGTGGGCGCGAGAACTGCGACCTGCTTGCCTTCCATCACAGCCTTGAAAGCGGCTCTCATGGCCACTTCCGTCTTGCCGTATCCGACGTCGCCGACGATCAAACGGTCCATCGGCTGCGGACTCTCCATGCCTTCCTTCACGTCTTCGATGGCGGTCTCTTGATCGGGCGTGAGCTGATACTCGAACGCGTCTTCGAACTCGTGTTGCCACGGAGTGTCCGCGCCATAAGCGTGACCTTGAACAAGTTTGCGTTCGGCGTAGAGCTTCAACAGCTCTTCGGCCATGTCGCGCATCGCGCGGCGCGCCCGCGACTTGGCTTTTTGCCAGCCGAGCCCGCCCAGTTTATCGAGTTGAGGACGATGCCCTTCGCTTCCCGAATAACGCTGGACAAGATCCAAACGCTCTACCGGGACATAGAGCCGCGAGCCTTCGGCGTAGGTTAGAAGCATGAACTCGCGCATGTCGCCGCGGGCTCGCTCTAGACCGGCGGCTACGTTGCCTGTTGGTCCGCCGGCGGTCGCCATCTGAACAAGCCCTTGAAACTGACCGACGCCGTGGTCTACGTGCACGACGTAATCTTCGACTTTCAAGTCTCCGAGGTCGGAGAGAAACGCGGCAGCGGTTCGTTTCTTGCGCGCCTTCTTCGGAACGGCTCGTTGCAGGGCTACGCGTTCGACGTCGCCGAAGACATCGCTCTCGGTCAGCACCGACAGATCGGCCGCCGGAAGCGTGAACCCATTCGCGAGCTTGCCGACGGTGACGATGCGATTGCCTGCGAGCGCTGCGTTTTCACGCTGCTTCGGATTTAGAGACGGCAACAGCTCGGCGGTGATCGCGTACTCCGCGAGCATCTCGGTTACGCGCTCAGCTAATCCGAGGCTCGGCATCGCGAACAATGTCGTGCGGGTTTCCGATTCGAGGTCGCGCGCAAGATCCGCGATGCGGCCGTGATACCGCCTCGGCGATTGAGAGATTGCTGAGATGTCCGGAGTGGACGGCACGATCGGGAAGAGGAAAAGTGGCGCACGCTGCCGGCTTGCGAGGCTCGGGGAAGAACCACCTGGAGGGCTCTCAGAACCCGCAAGCTGGCAGCTTGCGATACTACTGAACTGTTCATCCGTAGCGGCGGCGTCGCGGCCGAGCAACCGAAGCTCGATTCGCGTCGCAGCTTCAAAGCGCGCTCGAAGCTCATCCGCGGTCAGGAACAACTTGTCAGGAGGCAGGGACAGTTCCCCGGCGTCGTCGGCGAGCGCGAAGCGGTCCGCGAGATATCGGTACAGATCGGACGCTCGCTTTTCGATCTCGACCGGTTCATCGATGACCAGGACCGCGTCTTTGAAATAGTCGAACGCCGAAGAGGCAAGCGGCCGGGTGAGCGGAATCAGATACTCCCAACCCGGAAAAGGCTCGCCTCGTTCTGCGTGTGCGAGCCGCGCTCGAAGGTCGCGGCGGAATCGATCGTCTTCCCAATGGCGCGCGGCGGCCTCGGCCCACGACATGAACTCTTCGCGCCGGACAGAAAGCTCGCGCATTGGAACGATCGTCGATTCGGTTTTGCGGCCGACGGAGCGTTGAGTGTCGGGATCGAACTCGCGTATCGATTCGACCGCGTCGCCGAAGAACTCTATTCGGTGCGGGGCGTCGTGAGCAGGCGAGAAGACGTCGAGAATGCCTCCGCGAAGGCTGAACTCTCCGACGGCGCCAACTGGTTCTTCGCGCACATAGCCGGCGGCAATCAAGAGGTCCACGATCAGCTCCGGCGGCATTTCTTCGCCGGCGCGCAGGGTGATGCTCGATGCTTTCAACAGATCAGGCGAGATAGTTCGCTCGGCAAGCGCGCCAAGCGATGTAAGCACGATTCGAGCTTCGCCTCTTGTAGCACGGTAGAGCGCGAGCGCGCGTTGTTCGAGCACTTCGAGGTGAGGCGATGTGCCGTCATAAGGATCGGCTTCAACGGCGGGTATCGTGAGAACGCTCGACTCGCTGGTGTTGACGCCGTTCAACGCGCAGTAGAAGAAGCTGACGTCGGAATGGAACTCTTCGACCTCGCGATTTGAGCGGGCAACGAACACGACGCGGCGGCCGAGTTTCTTTTCGAGGGCTGTTAAGACCAGCGCGCGAGCGCTTCCGGCGAGACCCGACACGACGACCACGCGACGACCGGCCTTTATTTCAGAAGCAAGCCGCTCAACCTCAGCGCTCTGAAACAGGCGACCGAAGATTTCAGCGTAGTAACTGTCGGTTGTGATGTTGATGCTTTAAGCCGCTCCGTTTTTATTGAAGCAAAATTCTAGCACGAGTCAACTCTGCGCAGCCTCTGGGGGGATGCGTTGAGCAGTGCGTTCATGCGGACCATTAGCGTCTAAACCCACTGCGGGTGGGGAATTGAAACTTAGGAATCGATACTTCTGCACCGCACCACATTCTGTTAGCATTTCATCCGGCATTTGACCTACTAAGCGGCAGTCGGTTCCTTAGGTGCGAGCGTTTGAGCCGTCGGGAGACTCTACAGAGGAAGGGACTTCATCGAAATTGACGATCCGTGGAGCGCAAAGCATACTATTTGCGAGTCGCTGAAAGACAAAGAAAATGACCATCGAGCTACCACAAAAAGAGAGAGCTGATTTTTGCCGGCGTTGGGGCATTGTTAGACTCGAACTCTTCGGCTCGGCACTTCGCGATGACTTCCGACCCGACAGCGATATTGATTTTCTTTACACACCGGGCCCGGCCTTTCGCAGAGATCGAGCGTACGGTCCGTGGCTTAACAACAACATGGCCGACGAACTTTCTGCCTTGCTCGGCCGCAAAGTGGATTTGATCGAACGAGAGAAAATGGAACGTCATCGCAACTGGATCCGCCGTGAGCACGTGTTAAGTTCCGCGCTGTCAATCTACGTGGAAAGATGATGCTACCGCCGCGGACATTCTGCTGGCCGCGCAGGACATTCAGCAATTTGCCGCGGGCATGACCCCCGATAAGTTTGCGAGCGATAAGTTTGTCCAGTCGGCAGTCACATTCAAGATCATAGTCTTAGGCGAGGCGGCAAAACGTTTATCCGACGAATTCCGCCGGCAGAATTTGAGTGGTGACGGGCCCCCGGGAGTTGGACTTGAGACAGCGCCAGTTTCGTGCAAAGTCGCAAAGACCCGCAAAAGCAACGGGAGGGAGGGATGCTGCTCTCCCAGGCCTCGCAACCGCACCCAACCAGAAGAATTATTGCCATTCGAAACAGCCGTTTGTTACTATCTTCGTTAGCTGATTCGACCGCAGCTACAGCCCCTGTACCCGTTGCCGGAGGACAATAATGAAACCCAAGCCGCGTGCGCTGGTGATGTTGGCGCTGGCGCTCTCTTTGATCGGCATTGTTGCCTATGCGCGAGAACTCGGCGCGCGTGAAGCTCGCGAGAAGATTGCGCAAGCGCTCGGGTTTGACAAATCCGACAACGTACACATCAAGAACATCAGCCGCGGCATGGGGAGCGAGGCTATAGTCGAAGCCCAGTTCGACGCGGCGTTCAGGTTCACGACCGATAAAGAAGGCAAGTGGCAAGCGGTCGAGGTGCGCGCCGGCGACCGGCGGTGGGAGTCGATCGAGCTCATCCAGACTGCGCTCCGCAAGGAGAAAGCGCTTAGGACCGGCGCCGAGCTTCGCACGGTTGCGACGGCGCTTGAAGCCTATCGCCGCGACAACGGTTCGTACGTTCAAGCCGATACCGGTTCGGCGCTGATGGATAATCTGGCCCCGCGATACCTGAATACGATTATTCGGCTCGATGCCTGGTCGCGCGAATTCGGTTATAAAGGCACGGCCGCAAGCTACCGCCTGATCAGTCTCGGCGCGGACGGCAAGCCGGACACGGATGACGACATCGTTTTCGAGAACGGGCGGTTGGTCAAGGGAGCCAGCGAGTGACGCGAAGCCCCGAACAGGCTCAGCAAGCAGCATCGCTGAACATCCGCGTAGCCGCCGCTCACAGGACTGCTCTCACCCTCGTCCTGGCTTTCGCGATGAGCATAGTCATCTATGTGGGGGTGGGGCTCTTGATCTTGAATCTCAGGAAGGGGAATACGCGGACGGAGCTGCCCTACGGGTTCTACGCGGCGGCGGCGGGGCTGGCGATCGGTTCAATCGTGATTCGACGCGCGCAGTTGCACAGGATGAAGCTCGAGGTGGTAGCCGCAACGCGCGGGGCCGAAGGGCTAATCAAGCACCTGCTGAATGCGACGATCCTGGCCGCCGCTATAGCGGAAATCATCGGAGTGCTCGCGCTGGTGGTTGCCTTCTTCGGTGGCGATCAGAACGATGTTATAAGGCTGGGTATTGTTGCGCTGATGGTCTCGTTGTACAACTACCCGAGAAGGTCGGCCTGGCAGCGAGCCGTTGACTATTTCTCCGCGACGGCCGAAGGCGCGGGTGAGGGCAGATTGGGCCTGTGACCGGAAGTAGCATAGACTTTAGTCTGTGTCCGGTGAATTATCATTCTATCGATGTGGCTGCTACAGACTAAAGTCTATGTTACTTTTCCGCATAGAAAGGGAGCAATTTTGAGAAACAACAAATTCACAGTCAGCGCAGCGCTTGCTCTGATGATGGCGCTCGCCAGTGCGGCGAACGTGGAATGGGCCTTTGGAGCCGGGTTCAAGGCTCAAGACAACAAGCCGGCGCAAAGCGCTGACAAGCGCGCCGACGCGCTGAAGAAATACCTGGAGGCTCAGCGGCTGGAACAGGCCGGCAATTATCCCGGCGCGGTGGCGGCCTACAAGGAAGCGCTGACTCTTGACCCGCAATCGGTCGAGTTGAGAACGGCGCTTGGTTCGCTCTACCTGAAGAACCGCAACGTCATCGACGCCGAAGCCCAGGCCCGGGAAGCCATGAAGCTGGCGCCCGATAACATAGACGTGCGCAAGCTCCTCGCGCGCATCTATCTTGCGCAGACCTTCGTCGGCACAACCACGGTAAAGGAAAAGGCTCGAGCTGCGCTCAAGGAACTCGAGGAGATCGCTCGGCTGAGCCCGACCGCGAAAATTGAAGTAGGCGATCAAGAACAGCCGGTGCTCAGCCTCATCGGTTCGTTGTATTGGGAGCTCGACGAACAGGATAAAGCGCTGGAAGCGCTGAAGCGCGTTTCGGAAGGCAGCTCGACAGCGGATCGCGCGCACTATCAACTGGCAACGCTCTACTACCAGAGAAACAAGTTCCGCGAAGCCGCCGCTGCCGCCCGCAAGGCTTATGACATAGATTCGAAATCGCCGCAGTACGCGGGCCTGCTGGCGAGAGCGCTGCTGCGCATCGGGCGGACCCAAGAGGCTCTGGACATCTACAAGAAAGCCATCGGCATAAAGGAAACGGCGAGCAAAGAGGACAAGAAAGCAACCGAAGCGAAGACGTCAGAAGACAAGGACAAGGATGAAGAGGGCACCAGCGTGCTAATAAACTCCCCGCTCCTGATTGACTACGCGGAAGCGTTGGTGTTCGCGGGACGCTACGACGAAGCTAACAAGCTGCTCGATCCTTTAATCAAGATCGTCCGCAAAGACACGCCGACTTACCTGACGCTGATCAGGGAGAAGAGCAATGTGTTGCGCAGAACCGGCAAGCGCGAAGAGGCTGCGCAGTTGCTCGAGACGGCGCTCAAAGGACAGGATGTGTCCGACAGCCTGCCAGTCGTTTACGCCCTGGCGGAGACGCACGAGGAGATGCTCCAGTTTGACAAGGCGATCTCGACCTACGAAGACGCGCTTGCCTCGATCGTCAATCCGGATGGCACGGTTGGCAATCGCGAGCAGGATAAGCAAGCCGCCGAGGTTGTGCTTCAGCGAATAGGGATCGCTTACCGCATGGCTGGGAAGCGCGACAAGGCGATGGAAACCTTCGAACGCATCAAGAAGGTCGTAGGAAAGGACCGGCCGCGCGCGGATCAGCTCATCGTGGACACGTTGATCAACGAGGGCAAATACAAGGAAGCATTCGCGTTGGCGACCGATGCATCGGCGCGATTTCCCGACGAGCGGTCGTTCAAGCTGTATCGCGCGCAGTCGGCGGGCCGCCTCGGGGATGTGGCCACCGCCGATGCAACGCTGAAGTCGATGCTCAAGAGCGGACCCGAGGACGTGGACGTTTACCTGTTTTGGTCGAGCGTCCAGCTCGAGGCCAATCAGGTGAAGGAAGCGGAAGAAAGCGCGCGCAAAGCAGTCGCGCTGGAGCCCAACGACGTCGGTCCACTGGTGACTCTGGCGAGCGTTCAGGATCGGGAGAAAAAATACAAAGAGTCGGAGGCGACCTTGAAAAAGGCGCTCGAGATCGACCCGGACAACGCGACGGTTCTCAACAACCTCGGCTACTTTCTTGCCGATCGAAACGAGCGGCTTGCGGAAGCGGAAGCGCTTATACGCCGCGCGGTGAACATCGAGCCGACGAACGGGTCGTTCCTGGATTCACTCGGATGGCTGCTGTATCGACAGGGCAAGCTCGCCGAAGCGCAAAAGTATTTGGAGCAAGCGGTGATCTATCAGCAACGCTCGGCAACGATTCACGATCATCTGGGCGATGTGTACAAGAAACAGGGACAGACGGATAAGGCTCGCGCAAAGTGGGAAGAGGCGCTGAAACTGGCGACCGAGCCCGATGAGATAAAGAAGATCAAGGAGAAGTTGGGGAAGAAGTAAGAAGAAACGGTTCAGGGTTCAGGGTTCTGAGTTCCGGGTGTGGTTCAGCCTCTACTTGCAATAGAAGTGCAGAGCGTTTACGAACCCTGAACCCTGAACCCTGAACCCTGAACCCTGAATCCCGAACCCTCTGGTTGTTTTATGCGAAACAAGCTTGGCGCAATTCTTTTCATCGCGGCGTTGATGTTGATGGTGGCGCCGCCAGCGGCACAACCCGGCAGCTCGCTACAGAAGGGCGGAGTCGCCGGGGGCGGCCGAGTTGCGCGAGGAAATGCCCGCGACTCGCGCGCTGCCGAGTCAACACATTCTCACGTTGAGCGCGCGACTTCAGAAGAAGACGAGTCCACGCCCCGCGTTTCAAGCCGCCGCATTCGCGAGATTGAATCGCTCGAGCAGCAGTGCCTGGACGAAATCAACCGTGTGCGCCGGCGCAGCGGGCTTCCTCGGCTCAACTTTTATGAGGACCTTCTGCCGGTGGCTCGCGAGTACAGCCGCCGCATGGCCGAAGAGCGCTTCTTCTCTCACAACGACCCCGACGGGCGCACCGTTCGTGAGAGAGTCGACGACGCGGACATCAGGTGGCGAATGGTGGGTGAGAACCTGGCTTACTCGAACGGCTACATAAACCCGGTAGCGGCGAGCCTCCACGGTTGGATGGAGAGCCCGGGGCATCGACGCAACATTCTCGATCCTGATTTCAAGCTGACCGCGATCGGCGTCTGGATCAGGTCGGATGGGACGGTGTACTTCACGGAGATTTTTCTCAAACAGTAGTTAGACCCTCACACGAACTGCGCTGATGCTGATTGATAGCGGGGGATAGGCTATATCTTCACTGTAGAATTGCGTCGGACAGGCGACGTGGAAAGCTATAAGATTTGAATCAAGACTTCCGCTACCAACCAAATGCCGTCCTCCATCCAGATCCAATCCTACGCAAAGATCAATTGGACGCTCGACGTGCTGTTCAAGCGCGAGGATGACTTTCACGAACTTCGAACCATCTATCAGACTGTCTCGCTTCACGACTCGCTTCGCATCACTGAAACCAGCAACGCAATCGAAATCATCTGCGATGATCCGCTAGTCCCGTGCGATGAAACAAATCTCGCATTCAAGGCCGCGGCGTTGTTGCGTGAAGCGGCGGGTGCTTCAAAAGGCGCGCGCATCGAGATCGAGAAGCGCATCCCTGTAGCTGCCGGGTTGGGTGGAGGGTCTTCAAACGCCGCGGCGACGCTTCTCGCGCTGATCGAACTCTGGCAGCTTGATATCGATGAACGAAATCGATTTCGAATCGCGGCGAGCCTTGGATCGGACGTGCCTTTCTTTCTGATCGGAGGCACGGCGCTCGGTGTCGGACGCGGCGAAGAGGTATACTCGATTGAACAAGTTCAGTCGGAAGAGTTGCTGCTGGTGAATCCAGGCTTCGCCGTATCAACCCGCGACGCATACGAAAAGCTTTCGCGGTTGACAAGGTCAGAAGCGGCTCTTAAACTACCTTTTGCTTTACTAGCCGCTAAAGGCATCAGTGGGCTACCGCTCGTGGCGAGAAACGATCTGGAAGAGGTGGTGTTCGCCGCTCACCCAGAAATCGCGGAAGTCAAACGCAGGCTCATAAGCCTCGGCGCGAGACACGCTCTGATGTCCGGCAGCGGCGCAACTGTCTTTGGGGTCTTTGATAATTCGCAGATGACCGAGCAAGCCGAGTCCGAGATGCGCGCGCTCGGCTACTGGGCACAGCGAGTCCGCGCGGTTGACAGGCACGAGTATCAAGCCACGATCTTCCAATGAGCAGCCTAGCCTGGAGGATCGAAGATGGAAGGTAGAGGATCGATCCTCTATCTTCCATCCTCGATTCTCTGTTTCGTGGCGGGTTGGTTTAATCGTTAACGCGGCGAATTCCAGTCTAATCCTTGTCAGCTTAATACTGGGGAGTCGCCAAGCGGTAAGGCAGCGGCCTTTGGAGCCGCCATTCGGAGGTTCGAATCCTCCCTCCCCAGCCAAAAAGATTGGTTTCGGGTTCCTGGTTCAGGGTTCCGGGTTGAACCCCGAACTTTGAACCCGAAACCCGGAACAGGTTTTTTTCGTGGAGGCAGTGTGAACATAAAGGTCTTTTCAGGAAATGCGAACCGGCCGCTCGCTGAAGAGATTTGCCAGCACCTGGGGATCGAGATCGGCAGGGCTTCCGTTGGGCGCTTCTCCGACGGCGAATTCAACTTTCAGATTTCGGAGAACGTGCGTGGGGAAGATTGCTTCCTCGTTCAGCCGACCTGCCCGCCGGTCGATTCGAACGCGATGGAGCTGCTTATCATGCTCGACGCGTTCAGGCGCTCGTCGGCGAAGCGAATCACCGCGGTGATACCGTACTACGGCTACGCGCGCAAGGATCGCAAGGACCGGCCGCGAGTGCCGATCTCGTCGAAGCTGCTCGCCAACCTGATAACCGAGGCTGGCGCGGACCGGGTGCTGCTGTTCGATCTGCACGCGGGTCAGATTCAAGGGTTCTTTGATATACCGGCGGACCACCTGTTCGCAGCGCCTGTGTTGGTCGGGCATTTTCAAGCGTTGGAGCTGCCGAACCTCACCGTAGTCGCGCCTGATGCGGGAGGCGTCGAACGCGCGCGGGCTTATGCGAAACGCCTGGATGCGGAGCTGGCAATCATCGACAAACGCCGCGACTACGAGCGCATGGGGGAAGTTGAAGTGCTTAACGTCATCGGCGAGGTTGCGGGACGCACCGCGCTGATTGTGGACGATATGGTCGACACAGCCGGCACGCTGGTGAAAGCAGCCGAAGCGCTCAAGGAAAATGGCGCGAAGTCGGTGCTGGCTTCGGCGACGCACGCGGTGCTGAGCGGAACAGCCGTTGAGCGAATCGAGCAGTCGCCGATCGAGCAGTTGGTAGTCACTAACACTATTCCGGACGGACTTGCTAGCGGGTCGCGAAAGATCAAGTGTTTGAGCGTGGCAAAACTACTGGCTGAAGCTATTCTTTCGATACACGACGAGACGTCGGTCAGCAGGTTGTTTATTTGAGAATGAACCGTGAAACGTGATGCGGGATAGGAACGAACGCATCACGCATCACGCTTCACGTTGGGAGTCATAGATAATGATTAAGGACATAACGATCAATGCACGCGCTCGCGAGGGAGTGGGCAAGGGCCCGGCTCGCAGGCTGCGCGCGCAAGGGATGATTCCCGCCGCGGTCTATGGCGAAGGCGGAGACGCGGTTGCGGTGGCCGTGAGCGCGAAAGAGATCGCCACCATACTGCGCTCGGGTTCGGGTCACAACACCATCTTCAAGCTCGCGCTCCCGCAAGCCGACGGCGAACCGGCCAACGTGATCATCAAGGACTATCAAGTTGATCCGGTCAAGGGCCGCTTGCTGCACGCAGACCTGTTACGGTTATCGATGACGACGACGACGAGGGTGAGCGTCTCGGTTGAAACGATTGGCGAGCCCCCTGGCGTCAAGAGCGAGGGCGGCATACTGGAGCTTCAGCTCCGCGAGATCGACGTCGAGTGCCTGCCGGGAGACATACCGGAGCATCTGAGGGTCGATGTTTCACACCTTCAGATCGGCGATCATGTGACCGTGGCGGACCTGATCTATGACCGCGAGAAGGTCAAGTTGCTCGTCGATGAACATCAGATAGTCGCCGGCGTGCTGGCTCCGCGAATGATCGAAGAGGTTGTGCCCGTTGCTGAAGTTGTTGAGGGTGAGGCCGCCGCGACCGCTGAGCCCGAGGTGATCAAGAAGGGCAAGGCTGACGAAGAATAGTACATTGTCCGTAGTCAGTGGTCAGTAGTCCGTAGCGATGAAGAACCTAACAACTGGCGACGGACCACGGACTACGGACCACGGACCACGGACGATGAAGCTGATAGTCGGGCTCGGGAATCCGGGGCGAGAATACGAGATGACCCGGCATAATCTCGGGTTTATGCTCATTGACAGATTGTTCGCGCGAGCAGGCGGCCGCCGCTTTCGCTCCGAATCGAGCGCTAAGGTGACGGAGGTCATGCTGGCGGGCCAGCGAGTGTTGTTGGCAAAGCCGCAGACTTACATGAACTTGAGCGGCGACGCGGTTCGCCCTTTGCTCGACCGCTACGGCGAAGGCCAACCGGCAAACCTGATCGTGGCCAGCGACGACGTCGCGCTTCCATTCGGGATGATTCGAGTGCGGGCGCGGGGAAGCGCGGGCGGGCAGAAGGGCTTGAAGTCGATCATTGAACGAGCAGGCACTCAAGAGTTCGCCCGAGTGAGACTCGGCGTAAAGCCCGATCATCCGCTCGATGATCTTTCGAGTTTTGTGCTGTCGCCCATTCGCAAACGTGACCGCGACGAGCTGGACGAAACGCTTGATCGTGGCGCCGACGCCGTGGAGACGATTCTGACCGAAGGCGTTGAACGGGCAATGGCTCGGTTCAACGAGCGAGTGAAGAGTGAACTGTAGCGAGTTGAAGGTCGAAGATTGAGGATCGAGGATAGATGATCGCGTGCGATCTTCGATCCTCTATCCTCTATCCTCGATCTTGGACTCTGAACATGTCACTCTCTGTTCTTTCTCAAGAGGTTCTACAGTGAATCTCCTTGCTCCGGCACGAGAGGCCGGGGCTTAACCGAAGCGTCGCGGGCCGCGACGGAATAGCTCGACTTCGAATCTCAGATTTGAAATTGGAATCCGGTTGCGGCGGCGAGCGAAGTAATCCAAAAGGAGGATACTCTCTGATGAGAGTCTATGAGGTGCTGTTTATCGTCGCTCCCAACATCGAGGAGAGCGACATCGATACGCTTGTCACTCAATTGAGTGACGTCGCAACCAACCAGGGGGCCCGGATCGCGAAGATCGATCGAATGGGCCGCCGCAAGCTCGCCTACCCCATCGGCAAATTCAACGACGGCCACTATGTAGTGTTCACCGTCGAGGGAAGCGGCGCGGAGATCGCCGAACTCGAGCGCCGCATGCGGGTTACCGACGCGGTTATCCGCTACATCACCATCCGGATAGACGAAGACTTGAAGCGCGCCGAGAAGTTCCGTGAACGCCGCGTTGCGCGCGCCGCGGCAAGCGCCGGCAGTCGACGCGGCCGCCGCCCGGCGGCTGAGCCTGTTCTCCCGATTAGTGACGAAGAAGATGACGCCGAAGGGGAGGGAGCCGAGTTATGAGCAGCGATCAGAGAGATCATGGCCGCCGCGACGACAGAGGCGGCTCGAGGCAGGGCGGCGGACAGGGCGGGCGGCGCTTTATTCGCGCGCGCAAATCGTGCCGATTCTGCGCCGACAAGGTTGATTACATAGATTACAAGGACGGCCGGCTGCTTGGGAGCTACATACCCGAGCGCGGCAAGATATTGCCGCGGCGAATATCCGGCACCTGCGCGCCGCATCAGCGGATGCTGGCCACCGCGATCAAGCGGGCGCGGAACGCCGCGATTCTGCCGTTCACCTTGGATTAGTCCGTAGTCCCTGGTTCGTAGTCCGTGGCAAAGTCGGCTACGGACTACGGACTACGGACTACTGACCGTTAGCGAGGACTTATCAAATGGCACATATGGATGTACTGCTTTGTGATGACGTAGATAACCTCGGGCAGCGCGGGCAAGTGGTGCGCGTGCGCGCGGGTTACGGGCGAAACTACCTGCTGCCGCAAGGCCTGGCAATCAAGGCCAGCGCCGGCAACAAGAAAATGATCGATGAGCAACGGCGCCTGCTCGCTAAACGTGAACAGCGCGAGCGAGTGTCGGCTCAATCAGAAGCCGATAAGCTGCAGGGTATCGAGCTGCGCTTCGATCGGCGCGTCGGCGAGCACGGGATTCTTTTCGGATCGGTGACCGCGCTCGACATAGCCGAGGCGCTCAAGGAACGCGGCGTCTCCGTCGAGCGGCGCAGGATCGCTTTGCGCGAGCACATCAAGGAAGTTGGCGACTACGACGTGGCGATAAAGCTGCACCGCGACGTCAGCCCTACGATCAAGGTGCTCGTTCGTAAGGAGGGCCAGGCGGAGCCCGAGGCCGCCGCAGAAGCGGCTCCAGAAGGCGCCCCAGAAGCGGCCCCAGAAGCGGCTCCAGAAGCCGACTCCACGCCAGCCGAACAAGTCGACGTCGAGACATCCGCGGACGCAGCCCAGGCTCCTGAAGCGAATGCGGAAACAACCGAGGAGTAGCATGTAAGGGCGGCGCTCCGTGGCCGCCCCTCACTCCAATAGAGATTGATTCTCGCACTGAGATAGCTACCGGGCCATGCCTACATACTGCTGGACGCGGTTGGCAGTTGTTGGTATCATCGCGCGCACGGAATGTAGCAGTGCGCGAAATGGCGGCCTTTGTTTGTGGCGAATAGATAGTGCACAGAAGAAGCCATACGTGAGGTCCTAAGGCCGAGGTATCCTGAGATCTATCTGAACTACAACGAGGTTCTGTTGCGCGGCGGCCTCACCGAGGCCGGATAACGCGATATTCGGAGACTTAATACCAGCGACGTTTACCGAGAAGAAGGCTAGTGCGTAGCTTGCGATAGGCACCGAAGGCCGTTCTCTTCCAAAAGAGTGACCCTCCCTATGACGCGAGCGGCAACGGGTGACCCATTTTTCGATAAAGGCCTCCCGTCCAACGTCGAGGCTGAGCGCTCGATACTCGGCGCAATCCTGCTGGACAACGCCGTCTGCAATCAAGCCATCGAGTTGCTGCGACGCGACGATTTCTTCCTCGACTCCCACCGCCGAATCTTCGACAAGATGGTTGTGCTCTCCGAGCGCCTCATGCCGATCGATTTGATTACCCTCAGCGATGAGCTGCGTCGCGCCGGCGAGTTCGAACAGATCGGCGGCGCCACCTACATCGCGTCGCTCATCGACGGCGTGCCGCGCACCGACACCATCGAGCCGTACGCCAAGCTGGTCAAGGCGAAGTCGATGTTGCGCAAGCTCATCACCGCTTCCAATCAGATCAGCGCCCTCGCGTTTGAAGAAGAAGACGACGCCGATGTGATCATCGACAAGGCCGAGCAGATGATCTTTCAGATTGCAGAAGACCGCGTGCGCCAGGGTTTTCAATACATCGGAGACGTCGCCCATCGCCGACTCGAGCAGATCGAACAGATGGCTGGCCGGCCCGAGATGATTACCGGGGTGCCGACCGGTTTCACCGACTTCGATCGAATGACTTCGGGCCTCCAGCGTCAGGAGCTGATCGTGATCGCGGCTCGCCCGTCGATGGGCAAGACCGCGCTGGCTTTGAACATGGCGCAGTACGCATCCAAGAACGCAAACGTCGTCGGGATATTCAGCCTCGAGATGTCCGCCGAACAACTTGTATCGCGATTGCTTTGCTCGGAAGCGAGGGTCGATGCTCACCGGCTGAGGACCGGCTATCTCAATCGCGAGGAATGGGCGAGGCTCGCGGATGCGTTGCGGCGTCTGTGCGAGACGAAAGTCTTTATCGACGACTCCGCCGCGGTCAGCGTAATGGAAATGCGAGCGAAGTGCCGGCGGTTGAAGGCAGAACACGGACTGGATCTGCTGGTCATTGATTACCTGCAACTGATGGCTGGCCGCGGTCGAATCGAATCGCGACAGCAAGAAGTTTCTCAGATCTCGCGCGACCTGAAAGGACTGGCTAAAGAACTGGACGTGCCGGTAGTCGCGCTGTCACAGCTTTCGCGCGCACCTGAACAGCGCAGCGAGCACAAGCCTCAGTTAAGCGACTTGCGCGAGAGCGGCGCGATCGAACAGGACAGTGACGTTGTGTGCTTCATATACCGCGAAGAGCTGTACAAACCGACTGACGAGAATCAGGGGATGGCCGAGCTGATCATCGGCAAACAACGCAACGGTCCAACGGGCGTGGTACAGTTGGCCTTTCTCAAGGAGTTCACCCGGTTCGAGAATATGTGGCGCGAGTAACGATGCGTGAACCGTGATGCGTAACCGTGATGCGTGATCCGTGAAACGAGATGAGCGTGCGCGGACGGTATCTTGTTGGTCTCACGAATCACGCATCACTCTTTCCTATGCCCGAACTTCCTGAAGTAGAAACCCGGCTTCTTTATTTTAGACGCAATGCGCTCGGCCAGTGCGTCGAACGAGTGATCATCACCGCGCCCAACATGATAAAGAACCCCTCGGCTCGGGCATTCGAGCGGGGCTTGCGCGGGCGATGTTTCGTAGACGCATTGCGTCGCGGCAAGTATTTGATCGTTGCTCTCGATGATGGCCGCTCGCTGATTCTGCATTTCGGAATGGGCGGCGACCTCGGCTACTACAAACTCTCGGGAGAGCGGCCCGATTACACCCGCATCGAATTCGTGCTCACCAACGGTTGGCGGCTAGCCTTCACCTGCCCGCGGAAAATCTGCCGCGTGATGCTGGTCGATAACCTCGCGCAGGTTCCCGCTCTTCGAGAGATGGGACCGGAGCCATTAGGCGTCGCTTTCAGTCTTGCTTTTCTCGAACGTCTGATCGAAGAACGGCCCCGGCGTCAGATCAAGCCCCTGCTAATGGATCAGAAGATGATCGCGGGAGTGGGCAACATCTACGCGGATGAGATCCTGTTTGAAGCGGGAGTCCGCCCCGATCGCCTCGCATCAAGATTGAGCGTAGAAGAGATCAAGCGTATTCACCGCGCGACGCGCCGCGTGCTGAGGCGCTCGATTCAAACGGCTGGCGATGAGGACTTCCCGTCGGACTTTTTGGTATCGCGCGACGCGCGCGGAGCGTTGTGCGGAGTCTGCGGTCAGCCGATCGAGAAGAAAACGATCGGCGGGCGCACCGCGCACTTCTGCTCTCACTGTCAGGCGTGATCAACGAACCCGGTTCACTTAACCAGCAGCAGCTTCTTAGCGTTCTTTGCGGCTTTGCGAGAACGGTTTGCCGCGAACCCGTTTCTCGCAAAGCCGGCAAGTCGCAAAGGCCGCAAAAGCAGCCAATCCTGCGCAGAGGTGGGATTCCTCAGTCTCCACACGAAGACTGGTTGCGACCTGAGCTGCACTATGGTTCTCTGGATACTCTCCCAACACTCGTTTGAACGGAGCACCGCGAAAATGGATTCGAAGATCTGGAGCGATCTATTTCACCCCGACATCTCTATCATCGAGAAGATCGTCCGGCCGCTGATGGTCTATTTCTTTCTGGTCATCGGACTGAGGCTTGCCGGTAAGCGCGAACTGGCCCAACTGAACCCGTTTGATCTGATAGTGCTGCTGACGTTGTCGAACACAGTGCAGAACGCGATCATCGGCAACGACAACTCTGTGACAGGCGGGTTGATCGGCGCGACGACACTGCTGGCGGTGAACTACATTGTCGTGAGATTTCTTTTCAAGCACGAGAAGCTTGACCGGCTGGTCGAGGGCGATTCCGACGTGTTGATCCAGGTAGGACAGATAAGACACGACCGGCTGAAGAAAGAACTGATAACCTTGTCCGAACTCGAGTCGGCCGCGCACAAGCAAGGCTTTGGTTCGCTCGATGAAGTCGATCGCGCGGTGCTCGAACCGGGTGGAACATTCGCGTTCATCGGAAAGAAGCCTTCGCCCGAAGGGGCACGTCATGCTGAAGTGCTCGAGAGGCTGGATCAACTTGGCGAGGAGCTTGCGGCATTGCGTGCATCGAGGTCTTAGGGGCGTTCAGAGACGAAGGGCCAATCAGGAAAAGAAGAGCCGGCTGCAACCGGCCCTTCAATTCTACCGGTCGAGCCATGCCGATTTCGGGTTTAATTCGTTTTGATGGAGCTACAGCTTCAGTTTGCCCGACACAGTTTTGCCAACGCGCGGGCCCAGATTATCACGACCGGGCGGATGATCCATATTCGCCGTGCGCGCTCCGATTTCGTAGGCGTACTGTCCAATGCGCGCCATCTTGTCGAAGTTGATCTTCTCGACGCTGTCAGTATTTGTGTGATAGTCGGGATGCAGACCGGTCGTCAGGAACACGATCGGCACTCCCTTAGCCGCGTAGCTGTAGTGATCGCTGCGATAGTAGATCTGCTCGAGGTCCGTCGGATCGTTCATCTCGTAGTCGAGCTTCAGCGGCTTCGCAAGCGCGCCGTTCGCATCAACGGTTACGTTGTGAAACTCGGTGCTTATTCGGTCCGAACCGACGACATATACCGTGCTGGATTCCTCAGCTTTGTTGTCGCGGTTGCGCCCAACCATGTCCATGTTTATCTGGGCGACTATCTTGTCCATCGGCACCGTTGGATAGTCCGCGAAGTAGCGTGAGCCCCACAGTCCTCTCTCCTCGCCGGAGTGCCAAACGAAAACGAGTGACCGCCGAAGCTTTGGCCCGGTGGCGAATGCTTTCGCCATACCCATCATCGCCACGGTTCCCGAGCCGTCATCGTCCGCGCCGTTCCATACGCGATCGCCGGTTGCGCCTTCAGTCACTCGGCCCGGAGGTCTAATGCCTCTCGGCGGGTTCCCGGCTTGAGTTGGTTCACCCTCGTTATAACCAACGTGATCGTAGTGCGCGCCGAACGCGACGTATGTGTCCTTGAGTTTCGCATCGGAGCCCTCGATGATGCCGACCACGTTGCGAGTGTATTGGGTGCGCACTGTCTGATAGTTTGCGTCTATGTTGAAAGTGATTCGCACGTTCTTCAGAGCAAAACCCGGCAGTGGTTCTCCTTTGGCGGCTTTCTCTTTCAACTCGGCGTACTTCATATCCGCGCCGGTGAACAGAAATTCGAAGAAGTCATCCTGAGCGGTGACCGCGGGTGGAATCGGGTTGTCTAACCGCTGGACTGTTGTGAAGTCAGAGCCGTCGGCCTGGCCTCCGCCAAACTGATTGCCACCAGGAGGGCCGCCACCCTGACCTTGCCCTAGACCCTGACCTTGCCCTTGACCCTGACCCTGACCTTGACCCTGACCTTGACCCTGCCCACTCTGTCCCTGAGCTCCAGCCGCTTGACCCTGGCCTCGTCGACCTCCGCCGACGCCTATGCTTGCAACGGCTCCCACTTGCTCAGTGGCGTAGCGTGAGCGGCCACCGAGCGCGCGAAAATACTGCCGAGCTTCAAGGCCCTTAGGCCCGGTGGTTCCGAGCCAAACAACAGTTTTGCCTTTGACGTTCTTGCCGGCGAAGTCGTTATAGTTGGCCAGCGGCGCGTTCAAGCCGTAGCCCACGAACTCGATCTGATCAGAGGTGAATGTTCGTTTCCCCCCAACGTTCGAGGGGAAAGTCATTCCTTCTTTGTTCTTGAAGGTGCGTGTTTGTCCGCCCGCTTCTACGGTAATCGTCGAGCGATTGTCGCTCTTGATGCCGAGCACGGCCACGCGTTGAAAGTAGGAGCGGTTCGGGCCGCCGGGTTTGACGCGCCAGGACCGGAGGTGCTCGGCGATGTAGGCGGCGGCGAGGCCAAGACCTTCGGTGTAGGTGTTGCGGCCTTCGAGCTCATCGGACGCCAGATAGGTCAACCACTCTTTCAGGTCTTCCTGGGCGATCGCATCGCGGCCGTTGTTCTTTGCCGTGACGGATGAGAACGTGAAGGCGGCCACCAGAGCCAGTTGTGTGATTATGACAGTTAGCTTGCGAAGACGTTTCATCGCTTCCTCCATAGTGTGAGCCGAACGTTATTTGTATGAGTCGAATGTTCTGCCAGATTTGCTAGTACGTCACGCCTGGGATTTGGGATACCGGATTATCGCAACAACCCGGGAGAAACTGACGCTGAGCAAGGAAGGGCCGGGCCGGTTGTACTATACGATAGACTTAGACTTCGATATGCGACAACAAGTTCGCTTCGTAACAGACGGCAACGACGTATTAGAATTTGTCGTTCAACTAGAGATCAAGATCGATGATGCTTGGGCTTGGATTCGGCGCTACGACACAATGAATGGGTTCGCTCATCTTGACGTCAAGTATGGCGATGGAAGTATTGACAAGTACCGAGCCATGAAACCTACCGTTCAATAAGGCGTTCACCGTGGCGCTTGCAGATATAGTATCCAACAGGAGCAAAAGCATAGTACTAGGAATATAGAAGCGAGAAGAAATAAATAAAGATT